>PUNR01000035.1 GCA_003551805.1 Loktanella sp. | reverse complement strand
TTGCTGGAGTTGGTCATCGTCGCGCTGTCGTCAATTTCGATAACGACAGTCATGATGTCGCCGCGCTGGCGCGCACGTTTGTCCCCGAGAAGAGAGCTGCGATCCCCCGCCCAAAGTGATGCCCGCGAAGATGGGCCAAGCTGGCTGGTCGAGATGATGTTGGGCATGCCGGGATTAACCATCGCGTCACGTTCCGCGTTGAGTTGCGGTTGGGTAAAGGGGGGCGGTGCGCCGACCGGGGTCGTGCTGCAGGCCGCAAGAAAAACAAGCGTTGCGAAACTGGCACGCATAGGGTCTCCTTTGGTCATTGTGCTACATACCCTGCGCCATCAACGCCGATCCGTGCCGTCACTGTGGCACGCGAACTAAGGTTCATCACGCGGATCAATTCGCCGGGTCCGCCGCGACTTAACGCGCGCCCTTCGGTCGAAATGGCGAGGCCACCTTGTTGGTAGACCAGCACGATAATCTGGTTGCGTTCCACAACTGCCGGAAAGCCGACATCGCCCGGCCTGATCGGTCGTCCTGCATAAAGCGCGACCCTTGTTTCCATGCCGATGATTGCGGCAGGGTCGGTCACACCGCCGGGAATGACCTGCGGGGATGCGGTGAAATCTTCTGCGGTTATGATGGATTGGGCGGGAATGGTTCGCGCTGCGACGAGCGTTTCGGCCCCAGCAGGGCCGGCCATGGCGCAGATGATCGCCAGTTTCCGGATCATCGCAGCTGCACCATCGACCCAAGCATCTGGTCTGCTGCCGTGATCACCTTTGAATTCAGCTCGTATCCCCGCTGGGCCGAAATCAGGTCAGTGATTTCGCGCACCGGATCGACAGAGCTGCTTTCTAGATAGCCCTGCCGCAAGACGCCCAACCCTTCATCCCCCGGTGCACCAATCGCGGCCGGACCGGAGGCAGGTGTTTCCACAAACAGGTTCGAACCGATTGCTTCCAGTCCTTTCGGGTTCGTGAAGCCGGCCAGCGTGAATTGCCCCAACAATTGCGGTTCAATCTGGTTATTGAAGAAGCCGTAAACCTCGCCCTCGGCATTGATGGCGATCGATCGCGTGTCACGCGGGACAGCAATATCCGGCACGACTGGATAACCATCGGAGGTCACGATCAGTCCGTCACCTGTTAGTTTAAGTCCGCCATCGCGGGTGAATGCGGCCTGTCCGTTTGGTAGCGTGACTTCCAGATAGCCATCACCTTCGATCGCAAGGTCAAGGTCGCCACCAGTGGCAGCCAGCGATCCCTGACTTAGCATAATTGTGACCGCGCTGGCCCGTACGCCCAGCCCCAGTTGCACACCGGTCGGCACGACGGTCCCGTCCGAGGCATTGATCGTGCCGGGGCGGACAAGTTGTTGATAATGCAGATCGGCAAATTCCGCGCGCCGCGCATTATAGCCCGTGGTATTCATATTGGCGAGGTTGTTGGAAATCACCTCGACCCGCGTTTGTTGCGCGGTCATCCCCGCGGCGGCAATCTGTAAGGCACGCATCTTGATCCTCCTTTATGATCGCACAGCGTCGATGACGCTGCGGATACGGTCATGTTCTTTTTCCAGAAAACTCTGTCCCAGCTCGTAAGCGCGCTGGACTTCGATCATGCGGCTGACCTGCAGGATCGGATTGACGTTCGCATTCTCTAGGAAACCCTGCAAAATGCGTCCGTCAGGTGCTGGCGCAATGCCGCCTTGGGCATCAAACATCGTGCCATTCTGTCGGATCATCTGGTTTGGGTCATCCGGTGTGAACAGGCCGATCTGGCCAATTGGTGCGCCACCTGCGCTGATCGTGCCATCCGACGCGATCCCGATAGGTCCGGCGCCCGCAGGCACAAAGACAGGCGCGCCGCCGGCATCGAGAACCTGATAGCCGTCAGGCGTTACCAGATCACCCAATTCATTGGGGCCAAAAGCGCCTGCCCGCGTCAATCGTTGGCCATCGGGGGTGTCGATAAGGAAAAACCCGTCACCTTCGATCGCGAGGTCAAAGGTGCCGCCTGTTTGCGCAAGGCTGCCTTGGGTCATGATTGTGTCGCGCACACGTGCGGTCGCCATCGACAAGGATTCCGTCCCCGGACCCAAGGCTTTGATATGTTCCGAAAACATCACACCTTCCGCGCGATAGCCCGTGGTTGAGGCGTTGGCGATGTTGTTAGCCAATACCTGCATCTCTTGCAAAAGGCCTGACTGGCGCGTCAATGTGGTATAGGTGGCGTTGTCCATCAGCGGCCTCCGGCGATCAGGGGGATCAGGGTTGTCTGAAATAGGTCAACCAGCGTTTCGGACATGAACGCCATCGTGACCCAGAAAATGCCAATGATTGCGGCCAGTTTCGGCACAAAGGTAAGTGTCATTTCCTGAATCGACGTCAACGCCTGAAATAGCCCAACCATCAGACCCGTCGCCAAAGCAACTGTCAGGATCGGTATCGACATCACAAACGCCACCCAAAGCGCCTGACGCAAAGTGTCGTAAAACAACGCCTCGGACATCATACCGGCATCCGTAGGATTTCCTGATACGCTTCGACCACGCGGTCACGGACTGTCACGGCTGTTTGCACGGCCAGTTCGGTTTGGGCTAACGCCTGTACCAAAGCATGCGGGTCTGCACCGGTGGTCATAGATTGCATCGCGGTCGTTTCGCTGGCGCGCAAAGTCGCCATGAAATCCTGTGCGACATTTGCGAACCCCGCGCCGGATGATCCGGCGTCAGGTGCCATGGCGGTTTTGCTGGCGGCATAATTTTGGGCGACAAGTGCACTGAGTTCCATTCTGGGTCTCCTTATTTGCGAAGCAGGTCCATCAGCGCGGCGGACATTTGCCGGACCTGATCGAACATTTTGAGGTTGGCTTCATAACTGCGCTGCGCTTCTCGCGCGTCAGCGATTTCAATCAGCAGATTGACGTTTGATCCCTGATAATACCCGTTAGCATCGGCCAGTGGATTGGCGGGGTCATAGATGCGGGTCAGATCAGATTGGTCCAGTCGCAACGGGCCGGTCACCACCGACCCCGTTCGCTGACCTTGGTTAACCTGTTCTTCAAAGGACACGACCTTGCGGCGAAAACCGGGTGTATCGGTGTTTGCGATGTTTTCGGATACATGGCGCAACCGGTTTGCCTGCGCCTTCATACCGCTGCTGGCGACGGACATGGCGTCAGAAAAATCATTCATCCGCGTCACCCCCGCCCAAGCGCTGTGCGCAAAACCGTCATGCCGTGGCGGTAAACAGCCAAGGCACGGCTATGTTCGCGCGCAACAGCAACAGACGACAACATTTCATCCTCAAGTGAGACGTTGTTCCCGTTGGGCGACGGTTCGCCTGCAGATGCCACGTGCCGGGGTGGCAGATGTTGGAACGGGTCGGGTGCCATGTGGCCCGGCCTGCGCTGCTGCAATTTCGTCGCGGGGTTGGCGCTATAGACATCGCCAAACGACGCAAGCTGTTGGGCGCGATACCCAGGGGTGTCGGCGTTCGCGATGTTGCGGGTCACGACGGCCTGTCGTTCCCCTGCATGCCGGGCCATCGCGCCGGCGGTCTGGAACAGCTCCAGTGATTGATACATTGGGGATTCTCCCGCTGCTGGTTTCAATCATTGATTAATGCTGATTCCTTAAGAAGAGGTGTGCAGTCGAAATAAAGGAAGCCAGAATGCCCGATAATTTGCTTGATCAGGTGCAAGCCGCCGTCCAGCGCCTTGATCCGATACGCGCTGGCGGGCGTGTTTGCTGTATTTCCGGTGGTGTCGTGCAGGTCAGCGGTCTGCCAATGACGGTGCAGCAAGGTGATCGTGGCCGTATTCTGGCCCGACACATGTCCATGGAAGGTGAAATAGTGCGGCTTGATTCGGTATCTGCCCATGTGCTGGTTGATGGTGCGGTCGACGGCGTGGCTATCGGCGATCGCGTTGTCATCGATCCGCCTGTTGCGTTTGCGCCCGACGACAGCTGGATTGGCAGGGTGATTGACCCTGACGGACGTCCGCTTGACCAGCGTAGCCTGTTGCCGGGCCAAGCTTCGCGCTCTGTGCGATCGCTGCCACCGGAACCGCACCATCGCCGCAGTCTCGGCGCGCGACTTGAAACAGATCTTGCGGTATTCAACACGTTGCTGCCGATTGTGCGTGGCCAGCGTATCGGGCTTTTCGCTGGGTCGGGCGTGGGAAAGTCGACGCTGCTGGGTGATCTGGCGCGCGGGACGGCGGCAGATGTCATCGTAATCGGGCTGGTCGGTGAACGCGGGCGCGAGCTGCGCCATTTCATCGAAAACGTTCTGGGCCCTCAAGGGATGGCGAAATCTGTCATTGTTGCAGCCACTTCTGACCGTGCACCCCAGGTGCGACGGCGGTGTGCCTGGGCTGCGATGACGGTGGCCGAACATTTCCGCGATAAGGGCCAACAGGTTCTGTTGATTATCGATTCGGTGACCCGTTTTTGTGAAGCGCATCGTGAAGTTGCTGTCGCAGGTGGCGAGCCTGCGAATTTGCGTGGCTACCCTGTTTCAACCGGCGCTGCCATCGCTGCCCTTTGCGAACGAGCCGGTCCCGGGGCGGGCGATATGGGCGATATTACAGCGGTTTTTTCGGTCCTTGTTGCTGGTTCTGATATGGACGAACCTGTCGCCGATATGTTGCGCGGTGTCCTTGATGGCCATGTCGTGCTGGGCCGCGAGATCGCGGAAAGGGGGCGTTTCCCGGCAATTGATGTCTTGCGCTCTGTTTCCCGTGCGCTGCCCGAGGCCGCGACGCCACAGGAAAACGTGTTGATAGCGCAGGCGCGCGCCCATCTGGCTGCTTATGACAAGTCGGCGCTAATGATTCAGGCTGGTCTATATACCGCTGGTTCAGACAAGGTGATCGATGCTGCAGTCGCGTGTTATCCCGCGCTGGATAACTTTCTGACAATCAAGGACCAGCGCGGTACGCTTGCCCATTTTGCGAAACTTCGTCAGGCGATGGCAGGTGGTGGGGGCGAGATGAAAACAACCTTGGGTGCCGCAGGTAAATGATCCCGGCCGGGTTTACCTGACGCGTACGATCCGGTCCGTCCCAATCGGTTTCGGTCTGGTCGCGGTGCTGACGTTTATGAACCGCCGCAAAGGCGCAAAAATGGTGCATTGATCGTTAGGGTTGCGCTTGTCGCAATCCTGTCACGTCATTCGCAGAAATGGTCACGCCCCCTTTCATGACCAACTCCATCTGTCCGTTCTGTGACCGGACCTCTGTTACTTTTGAATAAGTTTCCACGGTGGTTTCACCCATCTGATTGCCGTCTGCGGAGCTGATCAACGTAAAACTATAGGTGCCTTGTGGCAGCAGGCGACCGTCTGGTCCAACCCCGTCCCATTGCACAGGGTTTGTCGTTGCCGGGATTCCGAAACGCTGCACCAGGAAACCATCGGAATCGCGCACCACCACCTCGGTTGAATTGGCAAATACAATGGGGTTCGGGTGTAAGGTCAGCGGATTCCCATCAAAATAAACTGGCGCTGCAGCGCGTACTTCATTGCCAATCCAACTTGAAACATTGGCCAGCCCAGTCACCTGCATTTGTGCCGACAGCGCACGCAGCAAATCGTTCGTCATCACGGCCTGTTCGACACCAGAAAACGTCGCCAATTGGGTCGCGAAATCTGTCGCTTCGACGGGGTTCAGCGGATCCTGGTTTTTCATCTGTGCCGTCAGCATCCGCAAAAAAGTGTCAAAGTCGGAATTAATCCGCGACTTTGTCGCTGTGTCAGGCTGAAAACTTGTTGAGGGTCTGAAATCGGGCGAAACTTCCATACTTGATCCTTAAAGGCGTATATCCAAGCCGTCACTGGCGCGTTTGCTAGGCTGTGTTGGGTTGGCGCTTGTCAAATTGGGGTCTTCAATCTCGGCCGTTGGTGGCCTGTCTTCCTTGGCTGTCTTTGCAGAGCCATCGTCGCTGAATGAAAATGTGACATCGCCAAAACCCAGGGCGTGGAACTCTGCTGCCAACGTTTCAATATGACGCCGGAGGAGGTCTGCTGTCTCTGGCCGTTCTGCCATGATTTGCAAGGCTATCACACCGTCATTAACTGTCATGTTCATGCGCACCTTGCCAAGTTCTACTGGGTTGAGCGCGATTTCGGTCATATTTCCTGCATCGCGTGAAATTGCAGGCGTTAACTGTGGGGCTATTTGGCGCACAATTTCAGGCGTAAAAAGTTTTTCACCTCTTATCATCGGGTCTTTATCAGAAAATACAAAAGGGATGCTTTCATGACGCATTTCAGAGTTTTTGATCATTTCTGATTCTAGGCTGAACGCTTTTTCTGAAGTATTTATAAAATTAAAAATTGTAATATTTGAAATAGAAGATGACATTTTAATGTCAGGCGCTTGAGGTGGTTTTGGATCTTCAGACTCTATATGGTATATATTCGCCTTGGACAATTTTTTATCAAATGCCACTACCTTGGGTGGCGATAAGGGCATTTCTTGCCGACCCGGGCCATAGGTTTTTGTCATATCTTTTTCATTAGGTTGAACAACGTTTGTAGAATCGCTAGGATGATCATTGTAACTTTCTGATTGTTCGTGTCGCGCAATCTGTCCACCCAATTGCATCACCTGAACTGCAAAAACTGTCTGGTGCGGAACAGTTGGTATGGTCGTGCTGCCAAGACCCGGCTTGGCCTCTTTCTGGCTGTGATCCGTCGATATCTCTGTGATCTGTCTTTCTGCTAATCTATTGGTTATGTCGCTGGTTTGGTGGTCACTGCCATCGACGTTGGTGCTGCCGTCTGCGGTCGCAGGTGCATTCAACCTGCCAGACATAATCAAAGGTGCATTAACTTCATCAGCTTCGTCAGCGTCAGCCAGCGATGTTGATTCGATAGCATCTTGCCGATTGGGGTTGGTTAGAAGACCGTCGAAAACAACAGTTTGAAATGTATAGTCGGCACATACATCTGACGTAAAATTATGAAAGTAATGGAAAAAAATATGGTCCACGTCCTGGTCAACAGGTGTTCCCGCCGGTGGTGGCGTCGATGTGGGGAGATCTGTTGGCAACAATGGGAACATCAGCTTACCTGTCCGTAGGTTCTGGTGTGTTTTGACAGAAAATACTTACTGATTGTTTACCGGTGCCTGTCAGCATGAGAAAAAAATGGAGCCTGACTATGACAATGATTCCTGTCTTACCCTCGCCGCGTGCAATTCCGGACTTGCCGCCGTCTCTCACAGCAGACACCAAGCTACGTAACGCCGCCCAAAAGCTAGAGGCGACCTTTCTTGCAGAAATGTTAAAGTCGGCTGGCCTTGGGGCCAACAAATCTGCGTTCAGCGGTGGCATCGGGGAAGATCAATTCTCCTCATTTCTCCGCGAAGCACAATCAGCTGAGCTAGTGAAATCAGGGGGTATTGGTTTGGCCGAATCGTTGTTCAATGCGTTGAAAAAGCGCCATGACAGCTGAATTGAACCTTGAAGAACTGCATCAACTGCTTGCACAGGAAAACGCTGCGATAATATGCGGAAGCTATAGTACAATTGATATTTGTGCTGAACGCAAGCAACAGCTTTTCTTTCAGCTGCAAAGTAAAAAAATTGTCCAAGCTGATTTACAACAGGTTGCGATGGCGATCTTGCGAAATCAAGCCCTTCTTGCGGCAGCAATTCAGGGAATTGAGGCTGCACGTAAACGCGTCGCAAGCCTGGAAGAAGTACGCACAGGATTAAAGGTTTACAATCAGTCAGGCAAAATTGCACGCGTAGCAGTGTCAAAGCCAGATGTCATAAAGAAGGCATAATTTTTCTAAAATTGTATGTGGTTTCTTCCATCGAATTAATGAGTTGTTCAGCCAAAAGTGGCAAAGATCAGCAGGTATCCAGAAGGATCGGGGGCGCTTTGTAAAAGCGCGATCAAACGTCAGAATGACAATTCAACCTGTGAAACTTCACAGACTTTAAGTCAACAGGCGCAAAGCGCCAAACAAAGGGACCAGCACTTATGTCTAGCATTCTGACAAACAATGGCGCAATGGTTGCGCTTCAAACGCTTAAATCAATCAATAATGACCTGTCAAAAACCCAAGCAATGATCTCGACCGGCAAGGCTGTCGGGTCAGCCAAAGATAACTCTGCAGTATGGGCCATCTCAAAGGTCATGGAATCTGACGTGAAGGGTTTCAAAGCAATCTCAGAAAGCCTGTCGCTGGGTCAATCATCGGTCGCGGTGGCGCGGAACGGCGCTGAAACCGTCACGGATTTGCTAACATCAATGAAAGAAAAAATCGTTGCATCCCAAGGCAAGAACGTTGACCGCACAAAGCTGCAGTCTGACGTCACAGCGCTGACTGACCAAATCAAGTCAATTGTGGGCGCGGCGCAGTTTAACGGTTTGAACCTGCTTAAGGGCACAGATGACGTCAATGTGCTGTCATCGTTGGATCGTTCGAGTGATGGGACGGTTGCTGCAAATAACATCACGGTCAGTCGGCAAGATCTTAGCTTTGATGCCGGTATCTTTGGTACTGGCGCAGACCTGGGTGGCAATGTCACCACTACGCTGGGTGGTAACCGCGCCGCCGACGGTACTGGCGCTGCATTTTCGGATGGCGCAAACCAGCTGACCGCGACAGTGGCTGGGGGTGTCACCGCTGGCGAAACTTACAATTTCCAGATTGCTGGCACCACCGTCAGCTTCGTGACAGATTCTACTGACGTTGATGATTTGGCAAATGGTTTGACCGCCGCGATTAATGCTGCTGGGATCCAAGGTGTCACAGCAGATGTAGCCGGCGCTGCGATCACCATCAGTTCGACGTCCCGCTTTGAAGATATCACAGTGAACACAAGCGGTACGGGCGCAGCTACTTTCGCGCTGGAAGCAAATGGCGACACTGCAGCTGCAGCAACAACCAACACCCAAACGATTAACTCTCGCGCGTCAGAACTGACATTCTCGACAACTGCCGGTGTATCGGAAGGTGACGGTTATCGTGCAACAATCGGCAACGCAAATTTCGACTATGTTGCTGGCAAAGGTGAGACATTCGAAGACGTTGCACGTGGGCTGAAGACTGTGATTGATGGTGCTGGCCTTGCAAACATCACAACCAACGTTCGCCAGGATCCAACATCTGGTGCTTGGTCTTTGCAGATTGACAACTCTGGTCCAGCGTTGACCTTGGTTGAAGCAGGTGCCGCTGGCGGTACCGCGACAGGTGGCCTTGTTGGCCTGGACAAGCTTGATGTCCGCAGTGATGACACTGCTGCAGCGGCGCTTGCCAATATCGAGACGATGATCAACACATCGATCAATGCTGCAGCGTCTTTTGGCTCCAGCCAAGGGCGAATTGAGACACAAGCATCTTTCGTTTCACAGCTGACTGACTCACTCCGTTCTGGCATCGGGGCATTGGTCGATGCCAACATGGAAGAAGCCTCAGCGCGGTTGCAGGCACTTCAAGTGCAGCAGCAGCTTGGTGTGCAATCCTTGTCGATTGCCAACCAGGCACCGCAGACAATTCTATCATTGTTCCGCTAAGCATTCGGGCGGCGTCATTTTTGGCGCCGTCTCGACCGCTGCTTTGAACTGAGCCAATTTGATATCCTCAGTCCCTGAAAGGACACAGCCTGTGAATGCCATTGAACAAGCACGGCACGCCTATGCTCCGACGCAAATTGCCGTTCGGACGGCTCGCGCGATCGAATCTCAATTGATGAGTCAGATCACAACTCGACTACGGCTTGCATCAGAGAATTCAACAGTCAATTTCCCGGAACTTGCGTCTGCAGTTCATGATAACCGCCGGATATGGACCACTCTCGCAGCAAGTGTCGCCGACCGCGATAATCAATTGCCCCATGATTTGCGGGCAAGATTGTTCTTTTTAGCCCAGTTTATTGAACGCCATAGCGCAAGCGTCTTGCGCGGCGAAGCGGTAGTTGACGCGCTGATTGACATTAACATCGCGGTGATGCGCGGCTTGAATGGTCAGGTGGCTAGCTGATGTCGGGCCTTGTCCTTAAGCTGAACCCGGGTGAAAGGTTGCTGATTAACGGGGCTGTCATTGAAAACGGTGATCGCCGCAGCCGATTGTCAATTCTGACGCCAAACGCAAACATCTTGCGGTTGCGTGATGCGATCCGACCAGATCAGGTAAGCACCCCGGTCAGTCGGGTCTGCTATATTGCGCAGCTTGTTCTGTCAGGCGATGCCTCTCAGTTTGACGCAAAGCGGCAGCTGATGCGCGGGATTGAACAGTTGAGCCAAGCAATGCTTGACGATGATAGTCGCATGCATCTTAACGCGGCAACGCAAGCTTTGCTCGCCGACGACTTTTACCGCACGCTAAAGGCACTACGAAACTTGCTCCCTCGCGAAGCGCGTCTGCTTGCTGCGCAAACATCATGAGTTTTCAACCGGTTCTTCCTATTTCTGGATATGCCGGTTGGCGGTTTCTTGAGCGCACGCTCGACAATCAGCAATCTGCCTTTTCCAAAAGCCTGCCAGTGGCCCGGGCAACTGATTACTTTCGGGCCAACATTGCAAATGTTCGCACTGTTGATGATTTGGTCAATGATCGCAGACTGTTGTCCGTGGCGCTGGGTGCTTTTGGTCTTGATGATGACATCAACAACAAGTTTTTCATTCGGAAAATCCTGGAAGAGGGCACGATCAAGGATAGCGCATTGGCCAACCGCCTGGCTGATAATCGGTATGCCGAACTTAGCCGAGCGTTTGGCTTTGGTGACAGACCTTTACCGCGCACAACGCTGTCAAGTTTCGCGACTGAAACAATTACCCGCTATGAACGCCAACAATTTGAAAAAGCGGTAGGCACGCAAGACAACAACATGCGGCTGGCGTTAAACCTGCAGTCTGGGCTGGCTGACATTGCCGGGCGTAATGGCAGTGACGGGGCGCAATGGTTTGCGATGATGGGTAACTTGCCACTGCGAAAAGTGTTTGAGAATGCGCTGGGTCTACCGGCAAGTATCGGTACAATTGACGTTGACCGGCAGCGCGATATGTTTCGTGCGCGATCGAAGGCTGTTTTTGGTACTGATAGGATTGCGGATTTTACGGAAAAAAGTACGCAGGATAAACTTGTGCGTATGTTTCTGGTCCGGTCTGAAGCGTTACAGACAGGTGGCTTGACTGGGGCAAACGCTGCTTTGACCCTGTTACAATCAGCACCGTCTCGTTTTTCTAGGGCACCATCTCCGACAATGTTCAATCGTGGTTTTGCGTTTCGGTAGTTCTGAAGGTGTTTTTGATCGCTGTTGTGTGCATCGCACTACCCATGATGTGCTGCCCTTGTTCGAATGAGACATTCCAACGTGCCGGGTCGTTGGGGATATCGTTTTGTCTGAGGAAAGCAGTTCATCCCATCAGGTCAGGATCCCCCCGTATCAGGTCTCAACAATATAGAACGCATGGCTGGCAAACACGCGCCACATCACTGTGCTGCCTACGCGGAATTGCCGCGATCATCCGCGACGTGCCATCATGGCAAGGCGGATCAAGGTGCGTTCCATCAGTGCTGCCTGCGGGGCTGTGCTTGCTGACCTGAGCTGAAGGTCGGTATCGGTCAAGGCGGTGAGTGCCTTTTCAAGCCGGTCACGACCCCATTGGTTCACTTGCCGCGCGATTTTATCCCTGCGTGGGCCGAAAACCGGGGGTCGCAACCGGCCAACGCCAGAACTCGGGCCGCCGGGGTCGGATGCCACCACATGGAGGCGCCTGAAATGGCGCATCGCCCCAATACAGAGGGTGACAGGTGTTACGCCCTGAGCATACAGGCCCCGCAGCACTGGCCCCAGTTGATCGACCTGACCTGCGGTGACGACATCAAGCACATCATCGACGTCCACCTCTGCTGACTGGGGGGCATTGGCTGTGATATCTGCGATCGAAAGTGGTTCGTTGTCACCCTGCTTGTAAAGGCCGACTTTTTCAACAGTCTGCCGGAAATCGCCTGGTTCCAGTGTGTTGGCTAAGGCAAAGAGGGCATCCATGACATCGCGGCCCGGCTGCGGCAGCCCTGCGTCGGTCAAGGCGCGTGCGATGTCGGACATGCTGGGCGGGTCGTCATAGATGCCGATTGCCATGGCGTTGCGATGGTTTTCGAACACTTTGCGCAAAGGAGATTTCGCGGTCAGCGACCCTGCGGTCACGACCAGCTGCGCGTCACCTTGTTGCCAATCGGCCAAAACCGCATCGACCAGTTTGGACAGCCCGTCTGTTGCATCTTCGACAAACGCGACACGGTGGCCGGGAAAAAAACCCTGCGCCTTGATCGCGTCATCCAGCAAGGCGGGGTCCTTGCGCAGATCGGCAGCGTTGATGCGGGTGAGGCGCATTTCCTCTTCACCCTGTGGGCCGACTAGGGCGGCGATAGCCTGTTGCCGTTTCGTGGCCACGCGCATCGGATCGGTGCCAAAGATCAAGAGGCCCGCATGTGTCGCATCAGGCTTGCGCAGATAGCCAGCGGCTGCATCGCCCGCCAGCTTCATTGTGGCAAGTCCGGCGCCAGCAGTAAAAGGCGGCTGACGATCATATCAGCTAAGGCGACCGACAAGCGGGCGGTGGCGTCTGCCTCTGCTGCTTGGGTTGCGGTTGTTGATCCGGTTGCAGAGTAGCTGGTGAAGGTTTCGTGACTGCCTTCAGCCATGACATCGCCTGTCGTCGCATGGGTCAAGACCCATGCCACGGTGCCAACCACATTGAACCGCGTGTTATCGCCCGCTGTCGTGATCGCAAGGCTGCGTCGCCGGTCAGTGATCTGCGCGCGCAACACATAAACTGGCGCATCGGGCACCCCCAACCGCTGTTCCAGTCGTTCACGAAGCCGAAAGCCGGCGACATTCTCTCGGGTGTCAAAGGCGATCTTGCCGCGCAGGGCGTTGTTTTCGCCATAAACCGGCGCAAAGCCGCAGCCCCCCAGCGCCAAGAGGCCCAGCAGGAACAACCGCCGTGTGGATGTGTCAGATGACAATGTTCACAATCCGTCCGGGAACCACGATTAGTTTCTTCACGCTAGCGCCATCCAGCGCCTTTTGCACGACTTCCAGCGCCAGCACGGCGGTTTCTACCGTTTCCTTGCTGGCATCGGCTGGCACGACGATTTCAGTCCGGCGTTTGCCGTTGATCTGCACCGGTAGGGTGACATGATCATCGACCAGCATCGCGGGGTCCGCGACAGGCCATGGGGCGGTGGCGATCAGGCCATTGCCGCCAAGACTGGCCCAGATTTCTTCGGAGAGATGCGGTGTCATGGGCGACATCAACTGCGCCAGCGCCAGTGCGGCCTGACGTTTGGTCGCAGCGGACGCCGCTGACTTGCCCAGAGTGTTGGTAAACGCGTAAAGCTTGGCAATTGCCGCGTTGAAGCCGAAGGTTTCCAGCCCCATCGTCACGTCATGAATGCAGCGGTGCATGGCGCGCAAAAGGTCGTCATCGCCGGTGCCTGGGGCGTCGCCTGCCGCCGCGATCTCGGACGCGATCCGGTGGACGCGGGCGAGGTGTTTGTAGGTCGCATCGGCACCGGATGCCGTCCATTCCACATCACGTTCGGGCGGGCTGTCGGACAGCACGAACCAGCGCGCGGTATCGGCGCCGTATTGTGCGAGGATATCGTCAGGATCGACGACGTTTTTCTTGGATTTCGACATCTTGGCGGATGGTATCACCTCTACCACCGTACCATCAGCCAGCTTGCCGTTCTTCACATCCTGCGGGAAATGATAGACGGGGCGGCCCGCATCGTCGCGGGTCATGTAAATCTCATGCGTCACCATGCCCTGGGTGAACAGCGCGTTGAACGGCTCAACCGCGGTTTCTGGCAGGTGGCCGGTGATCTGCATCGCGCGGGCGAAGAAGCGGCTGTAAAGCAAGTGCAGGATCGCATGTTCGATGCCGCCGATATATTGATCGACGTTCATCCAATAGGCCGCGTCGTCCATGTTCGTCGGTGTCGGCGCATGGGGTGCGGTGAAGCGGGCGAAATACCACGACGAATCGACGAATGTGTCCATCGTGTCGGTTTCGCGCAGCGCGGGCTTGCCACAAGCCGGGCAGGCGCAGTTGCGCCATGTGGGGTGCCGGTCCAAGGGGTTGCCCGGCACGTCGAAGGTGACGTCATAGGGCAGTTCGATGGGCAGGTTTTCTTTCTTTTCCGGCACCGCACCGCAATCATCGCAATGCACGATGGGAATGGGGCAGCCCCAATAGCGTTGGCGCGACAGGCCCCAGTCGCGCAGGCGGAATTTGGTCACACCTTGGCCGATGTCGTTCGCCTCGCAATGGGCGATGGCGGCGTCGACGGCCTGTTCGCCGGTCTGCCACTGGCCGCCCGCGAAACCCTTGGTGTAGAACACCTTTTCGGTTTTGGGCGGCACATAGGCGGCGGTCAGGTCGGTGCTGGCATCCGCGTCCGGCAAAAACGTCGCGATGATCGGCAGGCCGTATTTCGTGGCAAAATCAAAATCGCGCTGGTCATGGGCGGGGCAGCCAAAGATTGCACCGGTGCCGTAATCCATCAGGATGAAATTCGCGATATAGACGGGCAGGTCGGGTTGGCCTGCCATCGGGTGTTTCACGGTCAGGCCGGTGTCATAGCCCAGCTTTTCGGCCTTTTCGATCGCCTCGGCGGTGGTGCCACCCTTGCGGCATTCGGTGCAGAAAGCGGCGATTTTCGCGTCTTTGGCTTCCAGTTCCTTCGCCAGCGGGTGGTCGGGCGAGATGCCGACAAAGGACGCGCCCAGCAATGTGTCGGGGCGGGTGGTGTACACCTCGATCTGGCCGCCGTCG
>PUNR01000194.1 GCA_003551805.1 Loktanella sp. | reverse complement strand
GGGTCGGTTTTCCATGCAGGAGGGCAGCCGAAATCCATGCTCGGCCAGTGTGAACTTGCGCCGGTAGTCGCCGCGATACATGCCGCCGATCTGCGGCACCGAGACATGGCTTTCATCAGCAAAGACAATGGCATTATCGGGGATGAATTCGAACAGGGTGGGGGGTGGTTCACCCGGTGCGCGGCCGGTCAGATAGCGTGAATAGTTTTCGATGCCGTTGCAGACGCCTGTTGCCTCCAGCATTTCCAGATCGAAGTTGGTGCGCTGTTCAAGGCGCTGGGCTTCCAGCAGTTTGCCTTCGGCGACCAGTTGGTCCAGCCGCATCCGCAGCTCTTTCTTGATGCCGATGATGGCCTGCTGCATCGTGGGTTTCGGCGTCACATAATGCGAGTTGGCGTAGATGCGGACCTTGTCAAAAGTGCCGGTCTTGGTGCCCGTCAGCGGATCAAATTCGGTGATGTTTTCCAGTTCTTCGCCAAAGAACGACAATTTCCACGCGCGGTCGTCCAGGTGGGCTGGCCAGACTTCGAGTGAATCCCCTCGCACACGGAAGGTGCCGCGCTGAAATGCGGCGTCATTGCGCCGGTATTGCTGCGCGATCAGGTCGGCGATGATCTGGCGCTGGTCATACATCTGGCCCGCATGGATATCCTGCGTCATCGCACCATAAGTTTCGACCGACCCGATACCATAGATGCAGGACACAGAGGCGACGATAATCACATCATCGCGTTCCAACAGCGCGCGGGTTGCTGAATGGCGCATCCGGTCGATCTGTTCGTTGATCTGGGATTCTTTTTCAATATAGGTGTCGGACCGTGCGACGTAAGCCTCTGGCTGATAGTAATCGTAATAGCTAACAAAATACTCAACAGCATTTTCAGGGAAGAACCCTTTGAATTCGCCGTATAATTGCGCGGCCAGCGTCTTGTTCGGGGCAAGTATGATTGCAGGCCGCTGGGTCTGTTCGATCATTTTCGCCATGGTGAATGTCTTGCCGGTGCCGGTTGCGCCCAGCAAAACCTGATCGCGTTCGCCGGCCAGAATACCGGCGCTCAGTTCGGCAATCGCTGTCGGCTGGTCGCCTGCCGGTTCGAAATCGGTCTTGAGAACGAAACTTTTCCCGCCTTCCATCTTGTCGCGCGTCCGCACGTCGGGCGCCGGATTAGCGAGGAATTGCGGTGCAGGCGACTTGTCAGTCTGGGCATAGGCCATGGCGGGGGATTCCTTTGGTTGACCTATAGTTGTTGTCTTTGGTCACTGGATCAAGGGCGGCGGGTGGCCTAAGCTTGGGCCAAACGCAAAAGAGGTATGTTATGTCCATTGATCCCGTGAAGCTCGACCGTTTGGCCGAAGTCGCCGTGCGCACCGGTGTGAACCTGCAAAAGGGGCAGGATCTGGTGATTACCGCCCCATTATCGGCGATTGAACTGGTCCGCGCGATCACGGTGCATGCCTATAAGGCGGGCGCCGGGATCGTGATGCCGTTCTTCACCGATGAAGCGATCACGCTGGCCCGCTATGCGCACGCCGAAGATGCCAGTTTCGACCGCGCCCCCGCATGGTTCTATGAAGGTCTGGCCGCTGCCTATAAGGGCGGTGCCGCGCGCATGGCGATTACCGGCGACGACCCGATGCTGCTGGCTGACCAAGACCCCGCGAAGGTCGCGCGTCTGTCCAAGGCCACATCTATCGCCGCCAAACCCGCCATGGCACCCATCGTCGGGTTCGAGGTGAACTGGAACATTGTCGCCTTTCCCGGCGCGGGCTGGGCCGCGCGCGTGTTCCCCGATCTGCCGGTCGAAGAGGCGCAGGGCAAGCTGATGGATGCGATCTATCACGCGTCGCGTCTGGATGGCGATGATCCGGTGGCAAACTGGGCCGATCATACGACAGAACTGAAAAAGCGCGTGAAATGGCTGAACGATCACGATTTCGCGGCACTGAAATACACCGGCCCCGGCACCGACCTGATGCTTGGTCTGGCGGACGGGCATATCTGGAAAGGCGGCGCATCACCTGCGCTGAACGGGGTGGTTTGCCAGCCCAACATCCCGACCGAAGAGGTGTTCACCTGTCCGCACGCCTATAAGGTGGACGGTATTGTCTCGGCGACCAAACCGCTGGCCCATCAAGGCAGCGTCATCGAAAACATCCAAGTCCGGTTCGAGGCAGGGCGGATCGTCGAAGCCAGCGCCACAAAAGGCGAGGCGGTACTGAAATCCCTGCTGCAAACCGATGACGGTGCCTGCCGCATCGGTGAAGTCGCGTTGGTCCCGCATTCCAGCCCGATCAGCCAGTCTGGCACGTTGTTCTATAACACCTTGTTCGATGAAAATGCGTCTTGCCATATCGCACTTGGCCAATGTTATGCCGATACCATCACTGGCGGGTCGGAATATTCGGCGGATGAATTGCTGCAAAAGGGCGGCAATCAAAGCCTGATCCATGTCGACTGGATGATCGGATCGGACGCTGTCGATATCGACGGGATCACCAAAACCGGCGAAGTCGTGCCCGTTATGCGCAAAGGCGAATGGGCCTGATGCGACATTGGCGGGGCTTGCGAAATCCCCGCCTTTTGCGCATATGGGACGTAACGACGAAAGGGCAAAAGATGCGCGCACGAATCTATCAGCCGGCAAAAACCGCCATGTCCTCTGGCACGGCCAAGACGAAGGAATGGGTTCTGGAACACGCCGCACAAAGCGCGCGGTCTATTGACCCGTTGATGGGCTGGACGTCATCATCCGACACGCAGGCGCAGGTCCGGTTGCATTTCGACAGCAAAGAAGCAGCACTTGATTACGCCCGCGACCACGGGATTGATGCTGTGGTGCAAGAACCAAAGCCGCGCAAAGTCAATATCCGTCCAGGTGGCTATGGCGAAAATTTCGCCACCAACCGTCGTGGTGTGTGGACGCATTAAGGTTTTGTAAATCGGGGTACAGTTGTCGCGAAAGCGGGGCAAAGATTTCGCGATGCTGTCTGGGCATCATTATATTGTGTAGTTGATGAATAGATGCGCTTCATGTTGTTCTCAAGCGACGGCCGGCTACGACCTACATCTTGGGCGACGTACGATTGCTTCCTTGATGCTCTGATAAAGCTGCCAGCGGCTTAAACCATTGCGAAAGACGGCCAGCGACAGCTCAATCCATCTGATCCTGACGCATTACGGCTATGGTGATCAGCGTGCGACAGACATGTCGGAGCGTAGTATCGAGACGATACATGGCGCGGTCCATAATCAATCTACCTCATCTCCCTCGCCATCGCTTTGGCCTGCTGAACGACATGTTTGATCGCCTCAGCCTGCAGATCTGGCGGGAAACCGTGCTTCTTCAAAATCCGTTTCACGGCAAAGCCGGT
>PUNR01000067.1 GCA_003551805.1 Loktanella sp. | reverse complement strand
TATCTGGCGACCATGGCGGAGGCAGGTCTGTCGGATTACTGCCGGATCTTCCGGTATGATTCTGTACTGGTGTCCGATCCGATTGATTTTTCGGCGCTGCTGCAATCGCCCAATCGGCCGCGCGCGATCTTTTGCTGGTCAGACTTGCACGCAGTCCCACTGCTAAATCAAGCCTCAGAGCTAGGACTGCGCATACCTGACGATATCGCGGTCGCAGGCGTTGACAATTCGCGCACCGCCGCCCTGCCGCTGATCAGTCTCACAAGCGTGGATCAAGGCGGCCGCCAACTAGGGCAGGCCGCTGCAGAATTGCTGATCTCCCGGATCAAGGGCCGCAGTAAGGCTAAACACGTCACCGTCGCCCCGCGCCTTGTGCGGCGCCGCAGCATGTAACGTGTTACCCTGCCTCCATTGCAAGAGGTGGTGAAAGCCGCAGCTTCGAGACTGCAGTGCTTTAATCTTTGGATACTGTCGTTGTATCGACTGCTTTCGTAAATCTAGGTCGGGTGTACATTTTCGAAATACCCGTACTTCCAAAGTCCTGTTGAAACTCTGCTACCAGAGACGGAGGATAACTGCCCTCACTGCCTCATTTAAATCAGTACCAGCGTCGATTTTGTTGCGGAATACAAAAGCCAGTTACGGTGTCGCCACGCCATCAGCCACGTGTTTCAACGCGACCCTGGTACTCTTGCAGTTCAACCAGCAACGCTTGCCCCACTGGCACATCGGCACGGTTGCAATATTCGTCCCAGATGGCGGCAAAGGGCAGGTCGCGAGCTTCCTCGGTCAAAACAAGTCGGCCAGTAAAATCCAACGCAGTCTCCATCGCTTTCAACCTGTCCTGCGGCAATAATAGGGCGCGCAGCAGCGCCTTTTGCATGTTGCGCACACCGATCACCCAAGCCGCCGTCCGGCTTATCGTGGCATCGAAGAAATCGAGCCCGATGCGCGTGCGATCCAGAAGATCGGCGAAGACTAGTTCCTGCGCCATGGCCAACAGATCGTCGTTCAGCAGCACCACATGATCACTGTCCCAACGTACGGGGCGCGACACATGTAACAGGATATCCTCGACTGACAGCGCCACGGACGACAGCTTGTCGGCCACGCTTTCGGTCGGGTGGAAATGGCCCATATCGAGGCAAAGCGCCGTGCCTTTGCGGATCGCATAGCCAAGGTAGAATTCATGGCTGCCAACGGTCATCGATTCCACGCCGATGCCGAACAATTTGGATTCCACCGCGTCGATCAGTGCCGTTTTTGGGAAATCATCGGCGAACATGGCATCGAGCGAAGATTCCAGCCTGCGCCGCGCGGCCATCCGGTCGACGGGCGTATCCTTGGACCCGTCGGGCACCCAGATGTTGTTGACGGCGGCGGTGCCCAGTTCGGTGCCCATCCTTGCCGCAATCTCTCGGCAGCGGCGGCCATGTGCGATCCAGAAATCTCGGATGCCCTGATCGGGGTGGGACAGGGTTAGGTTGTCGTCGGCCGTGGCGTGCGCGAAAAAGGTCGGGTTGAAATCAAGGCCGAGGCCCTGATCCCGCGCCCAATCGACCCAAGGCGCGAAGTGTTTGTATTCAATCGCATCGCGGTCGGGCGTCTCATCCGTGTCGAGATAGCAGGCATGCAGGTTCAGGCGATGCTTGCCCGGGATCTGGGCAAAGGCGAATTCTAGATCGGCGCGTAATTCTTCGGGACTGCGGGCCGCACCCGGATGGTTGCCTGTCGCCTGAATACCGCCGCCAGAGGTGCCGGATTTCTTCTCGAACCCCCGCACATCATCGCCTTGCCAGCAATGGACGGAAATTGGGATGATGGATAGCGCGTCCAGCGCGCCATCTGTGTCCACACCCCAATCAGCGAATTGCGCCCGCGCGCTGTCGTAAGCTTTGCTCATCATCATCCCCTAGCGCGTGAACGCTTCTTTGTTGCCTGCATCGACGTTCAGGATATTGCCGGTGGATTTGGCCGACAGGTCAGAGGCAAGGAAATAGACGCCTTCAGCGATATCTTCGGGCAGCACCGCGCGTTTGAGCAAGGATCGCTGGCGGTACATTTCCTCCAGCCCGCCCTTGTCGGTCTGGTAGGTGCTGGCGCGCTGGTCGAGCCATTCGCCCGACCAGATTTTCGACCCTCGCAGCACGGCATCGGGGTTGACGGTGTTGACGCGGATGCCCGCATCGGCCCCTTCCAGCGCCAGACAGCGGGCAAGGTGGATTTCGGCGGCTTTGGCGGTGCAATAGGCGCTGGCATTGGGGCTGGCGGCCAGCCCGTTCTTGGAGGCGACAAATACGACCGACCCGCCAATCCCTTGGGTGCGTAGCAGCTTGAACGCCTCGCGGCTGACAAGGAAATAGCCGGTGGACAGGATATCCATGTTCTTGTTCCACAGGGCGAGCGTTGTTTCCTCCACCGGGGCTGACGATGCGATGCCGGCGTTCGAGACAAGGATATCGACCCCACCGAAAGCGAGTGCGGTCTGTGTATAGGCGGCGATCACCTGTGCCTCGTCGGTGACATCCATCGCGACAGAGGCCACGACATCGGCGCCAAAGGTATTGGCCATGCCTTTGGCTACATCCTGCACCGCCGCCCCGTCGATATCGGCGAGCATGACGCAAGCGCCTTCGCGCAGCAGCCGGTCGGCTGTGGCCGATCCGATGCCGCCCGCGCCGCCGGTGACAAGCGCTATGCGACCGGCCAGCGATTTGGGCTTGGGCAGGCGCTGC
Source organism: Loktanella sp. (assembly GCA_003551805.1). Taxonomy (GTDB): domain Bacteria; phylum Pseudomonadota; class Alphaproteobacteria; order Rhodobacterales; family Rhodobacteraceae; genus Yoonia. The sequence goes on along the minus strand of PUNR01000067.1, from coordinate 645 downwards.
AATTTCGCCTCTTCCAGTAGCCAGTATTCGATGTCGAAGGCTTCCTGTTCTGGCAGGCCCTGATAGGTGGACACGGCCGAGGCCCCGCACATCACGTTGATCGCGTTGACATAGAATTCGCCCGACACCCGCGCCGTCGCCTTGTCGAGTGCAAAGGTGATCATGCCCACACCGGGGACCAGATAGACCACGGCATTGGGGTCGCGCAGGGCGGGGCTGTCGGGCTTTTTGCAGCGGTCATAGTAAGCGGCGTAATCGGCGCGGTAATCCGCGATGGCGGGCGCAAGGCTGGCAATCGTGGCCGCCAGATCGGGATTGGCAGGGTCGAAATCGACCACCAAAGGCCTGATTTTTGTACGCAGGAAATGATCGGGGCAGGATGTGCCCATCGGGGCAAGCGTGTCCAGCATCGCAGAACCCACGAATTCCAGCACGGCGGGGCTGTCGTCGAAATGGCCGACCTTGTGGCGGTCGCCTGAAATCAGGCCACGGATCACTGGCATCAGTTGGGCGGCGATGGCCCGGCGCTGATCGCCGGGCAAATCGGTATGTTTGGCACCGCCAAAGGCGGGCTTGCCAGCGGAGCGTTCGGCCAGCCAATCGGCGGCTGTGTTGATGACCTCCAGCGTAGTCAGATAACATTCC
>PUNR01000352.1 GCA_003551805.1 Loktanella sp. | reverse complement strand
TGCCGGGTTCGGGGTTCGCGGCCAGCACAGCCTCCATCATGGAACGGCTGTCGGAAATCCCACCATCGCTGACGTCCGGCGTGATCCGGTCGATCACGGTGATATCGGGGAAATTACCGAACACTGCATCGGCAATCACGCCGCGCACCTGCACGGGTGGGAATGGATCAAAGGTGAACATCACGACATTGCCGGTCCCCCCGATCCGGTTGGCGACGTAAACGGCGGTTTCCGCCGCCATTGCATAGCCGTTCGAGGTGATATTGGCCGCGACCAGCGGGTCACTGCCTGCATCCATACCGACCACAGGGATCCCCGCATCGGCCGCCGATTGCAGACCGGCACCCACCTGCGCGGGATCTACGTTAATGACGATGGCATCGACGCCTTGAGTCACGACATCCTCGATCCGGCTGATGACGGCAGCCACATCGCCTGCGGTGTCGATCACATTGACCTGCCAGCCCAGTTCATCCGCGCGCGCGGTGAAACCGTCGATATAAAACTGCGTCCCCGGCTGCGCGAGATAGGGGGTAATCACCGCCACCTCTTGCGCTGCCACATTGCCTGCCAAACCTGCGCCTGCCGCGATTGCAGCCAGCCTGATTGTCCATCCCATCGCCTTATCCCCCTAATGTTGCCGCGTTGTCGCGGGGCAAGTATTGCCAGCACGCCGCCCGAAGGTCTAGGCATATCGCAAAGACCAAAAGGGGATCATCGCAGCATGGCAGAGGCACCAGTCCTGATCGGCATCGACATCGGCACTACGGCGGTCAAGGCGGTGATGGTGGCACCGGATGGTGCTGTGCTGGACGATTATGCAGGGGGCCACGCCACCGCGCGGCCTGCGGCGGGCCATGCCGAACAGGACCCTGCGATCTGGCTGGATCATGTACGAAAGGCGCTGGCGCGGTTTGCCGCCCACCCCCGCGCGGGGCAAGTGGGGGCAATGGGGATCACCTCGCAGGTCAATACCCATTGTTTCTGTGACGCGGCCCTGATCCCCCTTGCCCCAGCGATCACATGGCAGGATACCCGTGCAGGTGCAGAGGCCGCAAAACTCGATGCCAGCATCTCGCCCGAGGCCAAGACCGCAGCCCTTGGCGCACCGATCCCGATTGACGCCAGCCACGCCTTGTCGCGAATGGCGTGGATGGCCGCACATCGCCCCGATCTTTGGGGACAGACCCGTCATGTGCTGCTGCCCAAGGACTGGATCATCGCGCAACTGACCGCACAGGTCGTGTCGGACCCTTTGTCCGCTGTCGGTCTGGCGGGGGGCGATCTGGCCTATGCGCCTGCTATTCTAGACCTGATGCCGCGTGCGGTCGATGTGCTGCCCGGCTTGCGCGATCCGTTGCAGGTGGCGGGTATGGTCACATCTGGCCCGTTTCGCGGATTGCCTGTGGCCACCGGCACGATGGACGCCTGGGCTGCGATGTTCGGCCTTGGCGTCGCCGACGAAGGCGAGGCGATGTATCTGTCCGGCACTAGCGAGGTTCTGGGCCTTATTTCGGCCCGCCGCCAGCCCGAAGCGGGGATTATCACCTTTCCCGACTGGCGCGGCATCACGCTGCATGCGGGGCCGACACAGGCGGGCGGTGCCAGTCTTGACTGGCTTGGGAGGCTGTTGGGGCAGACACCTGCCGCACTTTGCCAGCTTGCCGCACAGGTGCAATTGACCGACACCAGCCCGCTTTTCCTGCCGCATCTCGAAGGTGAACGTGCACCACTTTGGGACCCTGCTTCGCGCGGGTCGTTCGTGGGCTTGTCGAGCGCGACCGGCCCTGCTGAACTCGCCGCCTGCGTGCTGGAAGGCGTCGCCTTTTCCGCAAGGCTGGCCTTTGACGCAGTGGCCCGCAGCGGCGATACCGCACCGATGGTCCTGCGCCACGGCGGTGGCGGTGCGCAATCGGATCATTGGTGTCAGATCAGGGCCGATGTGCTGGGCCGGTCACTGGCGCGTGTCGCCACCCCTCAGGCGGGTGCGATGGGGGCGCTGGTCATGGGCGGGGTCGCCGCCGATATCCTGCCCGATCTGGTGACCGCAACACGCGCCTTGGTGCAGGTGGACGATGTGTTCAACCCCGACGAAAAAGCTGCAGACCGCGCCACCCGACGTTTTGCGCTTTACAGCGCGCTTTATCAGGCCACCGCACCGGTCAATGCCGCCCTGCTGCAAGCTGGTCCGCCAGCAGCGCAGTGATCGCGCTTTCCACGCCGCCCGTTTGTAGCTGGCGATAAGCGGCGTCAAACGCATCGGCAAAGCGGGGTGCGTCTTTCAGATCACCATAAATCTGGCGCTGATCGAGCCATGCAAGGGGCCGTGTCTCAGCCATTCTCGCGGTCTGCTGCAAGGCGGGCCAATGCGGATCGTTGGGCGCTATGTCGACGCCAGCCTCGGTCCGGCCCAGACAATAACGCGCCCAGATCGCGGACACCAACGCGAGCCCGTCTACCGGTGTGCCCTTTGCCAGCCCGTCACGGATAGAGGGCACGATGAAACCCGCATGGCGGCTGGACCCGTCAAAGGCGACACGGCGCGTGGTATCGGCAATCTCGGGGTTGGCAAATCGCTGCGCGATCAGGTCGATATAGCTTTCGGGTGTCTGGTCCGGCACGGCGGCAACATGGGGCGCGATTTCGTCCCGCGCGATGCGCTGGAACAAGGCGCTAATGCCCGGATGCGCCATCGTGGCGGCAATCGTGCCCAGCCCCAGCAATTCACCCGCGCCGCAGATAACCTGATGCCCGCCATTCAGGATGCGGATTTTCATCACCTCATGCGCATGGACATCGGCGGCAAAGGTGGCCCCCGCACGGTCCCAATCGGGGCGGCCCGCGCAGAAATCATCCTCGATCACCCATTGGCGGAAATTTTCATGGGTCACAGGGGCCTGATCCGCGATGCCGAAACGCGCGGCCAGCGCAATTTCATTTGGCCCCGTCGCAGGTACGATGCAATCGACCATCGCATTGGGAAAGCTGCAATGCTGCGCGATCCAATCGGCCAGATCAGGGTCGGATAGGCGCGCGAGGCCCACGACACTCTGCCGCAGGATCGCGCCATTGGATTGCAGATTGTCACAACACAGTCCGGTAAACGGCCCGATCCCCTGCGCCCGCCGCAGAGCCAAGGCCGCGACCATCGCACCGAACGCCGTGCGCGGGGCCTGCGGATGGGCGGCGTCATGGCGGATATCGGGGTGGGTGGTGTCCAGCCCGCCGGTCGCCGCGTCGATGTAATAGCCGCCTTCCGTCACGGTCAGCGAAACGATACGGATATCGGGCTGCGCCATTCGCGCGATCAGGGCGGCATTGTCCGCCTGCACGGGCAGGAAGTCTATCATCGCCCCCGTCACCTCGGCTGATTTGCCCGAT
>PUNR01000104.1 GCA_003551805.1 Loktanella sp. | reverse complement strand
TTTCTCGACCGACCCGATGGTCACGGTGCCATGGCCGGATTGTTCGATCACGCAATTGCCTTCGCAAAGGCGGTCCTGCGGACAGATGCGGCCACAGATTTCGGGGAATGTGTTGGTTGCCTGCGAAATCTCATAAGCTTCCTGCAACCGGCCTTCGGCGGTCAGGCGCAGCCAGTCGGGGATGTTGTTGTGCAGCGGGCAATGCGTCTGGCAATAAGGCACGCCACATTGCGAACAGCGGCTGGCTTGCTCGGCGGCTTTGTCGCGGGCATACTCGGCATATATCTCGTGAAAATCCTGCTTGCGCAGGTCAGGGGGGCGTTTCTCCGGCATGTCGCGGTCAACGATAGTGAACTTGAGCATCTTCTGGCCAGCCATCTGCCGTCCTCCCGTTTATCAGAACAAGTCAGGTTCTAGAGCGTCGACCATAGAAAGAAAAGGCAGCACTACTGACCTATATTGTAGATTTTTTGACGCCAGCACCACCATTTCACGAAAACCTCCCAGAAATTAGGTCCGTATGTTGACCTATATAGACTCTTCCCTCTGTTTCCCAAGCCGATACGGTGCGCAGACCGAATCAGTGAAAGACGCGCCATGACGACCTTCAACCTTCTTCTGATCGCTTTCATTCAGGGCGTGACAGAGTTTTTGCCGGTTTCCTCTTCGGGTCATCTTATCCTGCTGCCCAGCCTGACCGGACTCGATGATCAAGGGCTGGTGATCGATGTGGCGGCGCATCTGGGCACGCTGGTCGCGGTAATCCTGTATTTCTGGCCCGATGTGCGGCTGGCGTTCTTTGGCACCCTCCGGCTACTGCGCGGCAAGGTCGATACCAAAGGCGCGTTCCTTGCACTGTGTCTGCTGATCGCGACGGTTCCCGTCATCATCGCCGGACTGATCCTGAAAGTCACCGGCCTTGCCGATGCCATGCGCGGGATCGCGGTGATTGGCTGGGCGATGGTGATTTTCGGGGTCGTCCTCTACCTCGCGGACCAAAAAGGCGAAACAGTCAAAACCGCCGAACGCTGGACAATGAAAGACGCGGCCATCATGGGCCTGTGGCAAGCCGTGGCGCTGATCCCCGGCACATCGCGTTCAGGTATAACGATCACCGCTGCACGGATGCTGGGCTATGCGCGCCCCGATGCCGCGCGCCTGTCGATGCTGATGTCGATCCCGACAATCATCGCCTCGGGTGCATTGCTTAGCCTTGATGTGATCGGCACGGCAACCGCAGCCGATCTGCGCAATATTGCTGTTGTTGCGGTCATGTCCTGCATAGCGGCCTTCGCAGCACTCGCGATCATGATGCGCCTGCTGCGCAGCGTCAGCTATACGCCCTATGTGATCTACCGAATTGCCTTGGGGCTGGTGCTGCTGTTCATCGCTTACACCTGATCATCGTCCGAGCATAAATATCCCCGCCAGAGGCACCGCGCTGCGCCAAAGGCGCAGCCGGTCAGGGCCGCAGGTTCTTGGCCGATTCCTTGATCGTGTCATACTGGCCAGACGGGCGGAACCGCCACAGATAATCCGGCAAAACCGCCATCAATGCAGTAGGGCGGATACCCAGATCGGCAAAACCTTTGGCCGTGTCGCTAACCACGTTATCTACGGCCAGATTGACGACCTGATCCTTGGTCAACGGCGGATTGATGATCCCAAAACTCAGCGTTTTGGCAATGCCAAAGCCGAAGGCCATCAGTTTCGCCATCCAGAACGGAATGTTCAAAATCAAGCGGCGACGCCGCACAATCCCCAGCATCTGCTGCATCAATCCACGGAATGTCGCGACATCCGGGCCACCCAGCTCGTAGACGCCGGGTTCGGCCTGCCCCAGCACGGCCTTGACCGCAGCGGCAGCAACATCATCAACATAGACCGGCTGGAACCGTGTATCGGCACCAACAACGGGCAGGACCGGTCCAAAACGGGACATGCCGGCAAAGCGGTTGAAAAACTGGTCTTCGGCACCAAAAATCACAGACGGGCGCAGAATGACGGCATGTGGCATATGGGCCAGCACGCCAGCCTCGCCCGCGGCTTTGGTGCGCGCATATTGGCTGGCAGATTGGTCATCGGCACCGATTGCCGAAATATGCACCATACGGGCAACACCCGTTTCGGCAGCTATCCGCGCGATCCGTGTGGCACCATCGGCCTGCACAGCGGTGAAAGTATTCTTGCGCACCTCTGCCAACACACCGACGCAGGTGACAACAACCTCGGCCCCGCGCGTCACGGCGGCAACGCTGGCATCATCGCGGATATTGCAGAAGACCGGTTCAACCTGACCGACAGCACCGTAAGGGCGCACAAAGGTCGCCTCGTTGACATTGCGGACAGCGACGCGGACGCGCCAGCCTTCTTGTGCCATGCGGCGGGCGATGTAACGACCGACAAAACCGGATCCGCCGAAGATTGTGACGAGCTTTGACATGTGGCAGCCTTTATTCACGTTCAGCCCCGTTTACCGCCCCGACCCTTGTCAGACAAGGCGCAATCCTGCCTGTCGAAATATCATGCAAATTTCATCTCGAATCCCGTTGACACCACCCGCGCACAGCCTTATTGCCCGCCAAGCACACCTGCCCAGGTGGCGGAATTGGTAGACGCGCTAGCTTCAGGTGCTAGTATTGGCAACGATGTGGAGGTTCGAGTCCTCTCCTGGGCACCATATACCCCTTTATCACTGAACATACTGCCACGTTTTGTCGGGGCACAGCATAACTGCGCCCCGTTGCCGGTCACATACAGGCGTCAAACAGCGCGCGGGTGTTTTCGCGGGTCATTTCCACTGGATTGCCCCCGCACGACGGATCAAGCAGCGCCATTTCCGTCAGTTCGTCCAATCGCGAAGCTTCCACGCCTAGCGCAGACAGGTTCGCGGGGATCGACAGGCTGGAACGTAGTTCCATGACCCGCGCGTAGAACCCGTCAAACCCGCCTGCGATCCCCAGATAGGCGGCAGCGCGGTCGATCCGGTCCTCGATCACGGCGCGGTTGAAATCCAGCACCATCGGCATGACCACGGCGTTGGTTGTGCCGTGGTGGGTGTTGTAGACGGCACCAATCGGATGGCTCAGGCTGTGAATCGCACCCAGCCCTTTCTGGAAGGCGACAGCACCCATCGCCGCCGCTGACATCATGTTGGCGCGTGCTTCCAGATCATCGGGGGTGGCATAGGCGCGCGGCAGGTTTTCGATCACCAGCCGCATGCCTTCCAGCGCAATCCCTTGGCTCATCGGGTGGTAATGCGGGCTGCAATAAGCCTCCAGACAATGGGCGAGCGCGTCCATGCCAGTGCCTGCGGTGATAAAGGCAGGCATGCCGACCGTCAGCGCGGGATCGCACAGGGTGACGGTGGGCATCAGCTTGGGGTGAAAGATGATTTTCTTGCGGTGTGTGGC
>PUNR01000214.1 GCA_003551805.1 Loktanella sp. | reverse complement strand
CGACCATGTGATTGGCACAGTGCGCGCGAAGGGCAGCATCAGCAGCAGCGCGCCAAAGGCGATCAGAACTGCATAGAGCAATGACAGGATCAGCGGTGGCGGCAGGTTGCCGACCTTGCGGAAAAAGCGTTTGGCGGAAAATGTCATGGGATCACATTTTGCGCTTCAAAGCGCATCGCCAAAGCGCCGCAACTCTGGCCGTTTGCCCAGAACGATCAGCTTGTCAGATTCCTGCAGCATCAGATCCAACCCCTCGCAGGCGTGATATTCTGTCCCGCGCATCAGACCAAGCAGGCGCAGATCGAATTTTCCGCCGATGCCCAGTGCCTTGAGCGGTTTACCCTTCAGCCGCTCGGGAATGACGATATTGACGACGCTATAGCCGTTGCCCAGACCGACGTAATCCTGAACCACCGGGTTGTTGAGCATCTGCGCGACATGGCGTCCCATTTCCTGTTCCGGCAGGATCACGCGGTCCGCACCCAGTTTCGACAGGATCCGGTGATGGGTCTTGTTGGATGCTTTGACCCAGATCGTCTCTAGCCCCAGCATCTTCATGTTCATGGTTGTCAGGATGCTGGCCTGAATATCGCGCCCGATCGCAACCAGAGCGACATCGTATTGATCGACCCCCGCTTCGCGCAGGGCGACGTCATCGGTTGTGTCAAGGATGACGCAACTGTCCAGCGTGTTTGCCATCTGTGCCACGCGCCGTTCGTCCAGATCGACGCCCATGACCTGATTGCCGAACCGTGCGAGTTCGGATGCCACGGCAGAGCCGAACGCCCCCAACCCTATAACGGCGAAGCTGCGTGTTTCTTTTGCCATAAGACGACCCTGTCAGACTGCTATCCGGACCCCCGACGCTGCAGCGCGGCACTTTTGTTGTCAATGGCAAAACCCTGGCAAGGGCAAAGTGCCGCCGGTCAACATGCGCGCGACATGACGGCCGCCAGCAGTTATACGGCTAAGTATAGGCACGACAGGAATTAATTACGCAAATGACTACAGTCATCATCTTTGTCACTGCAGGGCTGCTAATCGCTGGCACCGTCCTTATTCATTACGAGGCACTGCGTTTTACAGGCCGCCTACTACCAAGGCTACCGATCCGGCCGCGCCAACGCGTGTTGGTGGTGATCGCGATGTGTTTCGCGGCCCATCTGGTCGAAGTATCGCTTTATGCCATAGTCTTTGCCGCGCTGCATGACAGGGCCGGTTTCGGCAGCATTCAGGGCGATTTCGGGGCGACAACGCTCGACTTTTTCTATTTCTCGCTGACCAGCTACACGACGCTGGGGATCGGTGACGTCTATCCCAAGGGTCCGATCAGGGTTCTTGTCGGGATCGAGGCGTTGAACGGGTTTCTTCTGATTACGTGGTCGGCGTCCTTTACCTATCTGATGATGCAACGCTACTGGCATCCCGAACGCGATAAATAGCGTTCCTGTCACGAACTGGCAGCATCAGACAGGCAAAACGCCATTGCCTAAATCATGCGCTTTCATCAGTCAGCACGCCAAGATCGATCGCGCGCGCGGCATGATCGGCAAGACCCACTCCGGCTTGGTTCATCGTCAGATAGGTATGTGTTGCGCCCGCCGATTTCAGGCGGCCGATATGTTCTTCAAACAGGGCATGCGACACGATTGGCCCCTCAAAGCCGTTTCTGCGCAGGGCGCGTGCGGAACATTCCTTTGCCTTGACATTGTCCATGGCAAGGATCACCGCTTCCAGCTTTGAGACATCAAGTCCGCGCCAGAAACTTGCATCTTCGACATCCGCAAACAGCGCGTTCCGGCCGGCGTCCCGATGTGCCTCTGTCTTGTAGGTATCGGCATCAATCGCCACGATCCGGTCGCAGGTCGGGCTGAGATGATCATAGGCCGCCGTGCCGGTGCGCCCCATGCCAAGTATCAGAATACGCGCATTGCCAAGATCGGTGGGCAATTCGTCCACATGCACACGGGACGCCTCGAACCGCTGAAGGCGCGCTTCATGGCGTTCATAAAGCCGCTGGGCCAGCCGGTTCAACGGCGCGGACACCACAAACGACAGGCTGACCGCAACAGCCAGCGGCACCAGCCATTCGGTCAGGACACCCGCCGCCACGATCAGGCCGAACTCGCTATAAGCGGTCAGACTTGCGGCGGCCATGAACGACGTGCGTGCGCGCATGCGAAACAGCATCAACAAGAAAAAGAACAGGACCCCCTTGAGCGGCAGAATAAGCGCGAAAACCACCGCAAAGATCAGGTCCCCCAGATCGGGTAGACCCGACATTCCGATTTGCAGGAAGAACCCCACGAGGAATATCTCTTTCAAAGCCCAAAGCGCGTCAGAAAGCTCTTTCGCGCGGCGATGCGTCGACAGCAAAAGCCCCATGACCAGTGCGCCGATTTCGGAACTGAGCCCGACGCTTTCGAACCCCATGCCGCCCACGACCAGCGCCAGCAGCATCCCCATCAGCACCAAAAGCTCGTCATGGCCGGTGAAATCCAGTAGCCAGTGAAGAACAGGGCGCAGCAACGGAATGGCAAAGACAGCCAGCGCCCAAATGGTCGGCGTCTGCCCGCCCCAGATGCCCAGCACCACCAGCGCGACAATATCCTGCACGATCAGGATGCCAATCGCGGTGCGACCATAAAACGAACCAAGATCACGTTTTGCTTCAAGGATTTTTGCCGAAAACACTGTCGATGAAAACGACAAGGCAATGGCCAGCAGCAATGCCGTGTTCCAATCAAGCTGCAAGAACAGGGCAAGGCCCAAGGTGAAGACGGTCGCTGTGATCGCAAAATGGATCAGCGACCCACCCAGCACCTGAGGTTGGATCACCTGTTCCACCCGCAACTTAAGACCGACCGCAAACAACAGCAAAAGCACGCCCAAATGCGCGACATATTTCAGAATTTCGCCAGTTTCCTCCGGCAAGCCAAGGCTTGGCCCAACTGCATTCACGGCAAAGCCAGCGGCAAGAAAGCCAACCAGCGGCGGCAAGCCGACCTGCCTTACCGCAAGCCCGAAAAAGAACGCAAAAGAGATACAGATGACTTCGAACATGCTGCGTCCCCAACATAGTTGCTGCAAAAAAGCTGTAACGGCTTTGACAAGCCGCCTCAATCGACCTTGATCGTTGAAGACATGAAACACCAGAAGCTACGCAGTCTGAATCGTGCAACATCGGTTGCCGGCATAAAAATCCGAACGGCGGGTTTGACGAAGCTTCACCGCAGCACGACAGCAAAGCGGAATGGCAGCAGCGGGCCGGTTGCGTCAAGCAGTATGAGTGTGCCTTGGTCAAGCAATTGACAGTCGGGCCGCGATAATAGGCTGAATCCGTAGACGTTGCCCGTTCTCGGTCACCCAGACAAGGTCAATTCCCTTCGACAGAATTGTATCATGGCGAAAGATGTAGGCTTT
>PUNR01000286.1 GCA_003551805.1 Loktanella sp. | reverse complement strand
TAGATTACGACGAAATCACCGCCCTGCCCAGTGAAGGCCATTGGATCATCGCCACAGGCCCGCTGACATCTGGCGCGCTGGCAGAAGCAATTGCCGCCGAAACCGGGACCGAGGCGCTGGCCTTTTTCGACGCCATCGCGCCCATCGTCTACCACGAGACAGTCAACATGGACGTCGCTTGGATGCAGTCCCGCTATGACAAAGGCGAGACGCTGGAAGAACAGACCGCGTATCTGAACTGCCCAATGACCAAAGATCAGTACGAGGCGTTCATCGACGCGCTGCTGGCCGCCGATAAAACCGAATTCAAAGAAGGCGAAACCGCAGGCTATTTCGACGGCTGCCTTCCGATCGAGGTGATGGCCGAACGTGGCCGCGAAACCCTGCGCTTTGGCCCGATGAAACCGGTGGGGCTGACCAATGCGCATGATCCGCTGAACAAACCTTATGCAGTGGTTCAACTACGGCGTGATAACGCATTGGGAACGCTTTATAATATCGTCGGCTTTCAGACAAAAATGAAATACGGCGCGCAAAAGTCTGTTTTTGCGATGATTCCGGGTTTGGAAACCGCAGAATTTGCCCGTCTTGGCGGCATCCACCGCAACACATTTATCAATTCACCCACATTGCTGGATGATCAGATGCGTCTGCGCTCAAAGCCCAATATCCGCTTTGCGGGCCAGATCACCGGCGTCGAAGGCTATGTTGAAAGTGCTGCGATGGGCCTGCTGGCCGGTCGCATGGCGGCTGCGGAATTGCAGGGGCGCACCATTGACCCCGTACCCGAAACCACCGCCATGGGTGCGCTGATCAGTCATATCACTGGCGGTGCGGATGCAAAAACATTCCAGCCGATGAATGTGAATTTCGGCCTGTTCCCGCCGCTTGACGGCGTCAAAGGTGGCCGTCGCGGGCGCAAGGACCGCTACAAAGCCTATACCGACCGCGCCAAGACCGACTGGCAAGACTGGCTGGCACCGCAGGCGCTTGCTGCGGAATGATCACGCGCTTTGCACCGTCCCCAACGGGGCCGCTGCATCTGGGCCATGCGTATTCAGCACTGCTTGCGCATGATATGGCACGCGCGTCCGGCGGGCAGTTTTTGTTGCGCATCGAAGATATTGATCAAACCCGCGCCCGCCCCGCATGGGAGGCGCAGATTTACGACGATCTGCGCTGGCTCGGCCTGACATGGGACGGTCCTGTCTGGCGGCAGTCCGACCGGATGGAAAGCTATTACAAAGTCATCGACGATCTGTGGCAACGCGGGCATCTTTACATTTGCACATGCACAAGGCGGGATATTCAGGATGCCCTGAATGCCCCGCAGGAAGGTGCAGCCTTCGGACCCGACGGTCTGATCTACCCCGGCACCTGCAAACACCGCAGGCGCGATATCAACCGACCACCGCCACGCGACGCCGTACTCCGACTTGAAATAGCAACGTTAGAAGACATCACACTGACGTTTGTTAACAACGGCTTGCAGGTTGCATTTACGACGGATGATCTACACCAATCCGTCGGTGATTTCGTCATTGGACGTAAGGACAGCGGCACTTCCTACCACCTGAGCGTCGTGATCGACGATGCCGCCCAAGGCATCACCGATGTCGTGCGCGGTGCTGATCTAGCAGATGCCACGCAGATACATGTCGCCCTGCAACACCTGCTGGGCCTGCCGACGCCGACCTACCACCACCACAAACTGATCCGCGACGAGAACGGCAAACGCCTTGCCAAACGCGACGACGCCAAGGCGATTGCGAAATTCCGCGCCGAGGGTGCGACCCCCGCAGATATCAGGCAGATGGTGGGTTTGGCGCCATAGGCTGCATCAATTCAACCTCGTCCCCGGCACGCACGGCAGTGTAAAAACATGACCGCCGTCCGGTGTGACAGGCAGGACCAGTCTGGTTGACCGTCACCAGAATGCAATCGCGGTCACAATCCACACGAAAATCGACCAGTTCCTGCACATGCCCGCTGGTATCGCCCTTAACCCAGAACGACTGGCGCGACCGCGACCAATAGGTCACGCGGCCAGTTTCCAGCGTGCGTGCAACGGATTCCGCGTTCATCCAGGCCATCATCAACACATCACCCGATGCGGCATCTTGGGCTATGGCGGGGATCAGTCCTGCGTCGTTATACGTCAGGGTCGATGGATCAAATGTCATGGGTTTCCCTTTGCAAGCCGATAGCAGGGCACTATCTAAGGGGCATTGAACCAAAGGGCAAACCAGATGTCAGCCGAAACCGATATGATCAAGCTTTACTCTGCCCGTATTCTGGCGCTGGCGGCGGACATGCCGCGCACCGCGCGGCTGGACAATCCGTCGGCGACGGCAAAGAAGCGCGCGCCTTTGTGCGGGTCCAATGTCACGGTCGATATCGTTGTTCAGGACGGGATCATCACGGATTACGGGCAGGACGTGAAGGCCTGCGCATTAGGCCAAGCGGCGGCTGCGGTGATCGGTGGTGCGGTTGTCGGATTGACCGAAGATCAGGTGCAATCAGGGCGTGACGCGCTTTACCAGATGCTGAAATCAGACGGCCCTGTGCCAGCGGCCCCTTTTGACGGGCTGGCTGTGCTGGAACCTGCGCGCGACTACAAAAACCGTCATGCATCGATCATGCTGGCGTTTGACGCCACGATCGACGCACTACAGACCGCCAAGACCCGCGCATAAAAAACCGCCGCGCATCCCGGGCAGGATGGCGGCGGCAAGTTTGGCGGCATCCGGTCCAACCATCAGGAGGAGGCAAAACCCCGTGACAGCGGGCGGTCGATTTCATTGCGAGGTGGGACAGGCAATAATGCAGACCGGACAACCGCGCAGTACGTCAGAGTGACCCGGGCAAGGCCAAACCGACAAACAACAAGACCATCAAGGCAATCACGCCCAAGGCATCCCCGACCAGCGTATGACGCGAACGGATGAGAATGGTTTTGATTTCTTTCGCCATGTTCATGTTCCCTTAATGTTCTGTTGCTACTTTGTTCTCATATCAAAACAAACCTGTAAAGAACTTTTTAGGAACATTTAGGGGGGAAATTTCTAACCTATTGAAATTAAACGGATCGCACGATCCTGTTCAAGCAGCCACAACAGGTTACGCGCGGCATTGCCGCGGGGCGACTGTAGATCAGGGTCGTCATGCAACAGTTTGCGGGCATCCGATTGTGCCACTGCCATCAGCGCCGCCTGCCGTTCCAGATCGGCCACCCGGAACCGTGGCAGGCCCGATTGCGCAGTGCCGATCACATCACCCGCGCCGCGCATCATCAGGTCTTCTTCGGAAATGCGGAAACCATCCTCGGTTTCGCGCAGGATTTCCAGGCGCTTGCGGCCATTCTCGGACAGGGGCGGTTGATAGATCAGCAAACAGGTCGATGCCGCATCGCCGCGCCCGACCCG
>PUNR01000403.1 GCA_003551805.1 Loktanella sp. | reverse complement strand
GCCGTGGTCAACGTGGCCAATCGTGCCGATGTTCACGTGCGGTTTGTTACGTTCAAACTTTGCCTTTGCCATGGTCTGGCTCCTTCAACTTGATGTTTGGGGCGGCGGGGTAAACCCCGCCGGAGGGCGGCGGCCCGTTGCACCATCGCGGGCCAATTATTGCCTCTTGCGCGGGAAATCAAGGGCAATGCCAAGGCGGAGGGTCGGTTTTGACTTTTATGCCTCCGGCGGGGATATTTACGCTCTGACGATGTCAGGTGAAGCGATTGTCGCGCGGAAATCCGCGTGGCGCCATCCGGCCCGCGGTTGCACGTTTGCCGATCCATTCGTCAAGATCTGTCTGGGTGCGGGTGCGTCCTGCGGGGTCCAGCCATGTCAAACCATCAGCCAGCGTGAAGGTCGCCGCATCCGACAGCCCGCCGTCTTTATACTTTTGCAGGCGCACGCCTTTGCCGCGGGTCATTTCGGGCAGTTCATCGAGCGGGAAAACCAGCACTTTGCGGTTTTCGCCGACCACGGCGACGTGGTCGCCTGCGATGCGTTTGCAGACCATCGCCTTGCTATCGCCCAAGTTCAGCACCTGTTTGCCGCCGCGGGTCTGTGCCACGACGTCATCCTCTGGCACCACGAAACCGTTGCCGTCCGATGATGCAAGCAGGATTTTGGCACCGGGTTTGTGGATCAGGATATCGACAATCTCGGCCTCGTTCGGCAGGTCGATCATCAGGCGCAAAGGTTCGCCCATGCCGCGCCCGCCCGGCAAATTCGCGGCGGAGACGGTGTAGAATCGGCCATTCGCGCCGAAAACCAGCAGTTTATCGGTGGTTTCGGCGTGGAAGGTGAAGCGCGGGCCGTCGCCATCCTTGAATTTCAGATCGCGGGCAAGGTCGATGTGTCCCGTCATCGCGCGCACCCAGCCCATTTGCGAACAGACCACGGTGATCGGTTCGCGGTCGATCATCGCCTCGAGCGGGACATCGGCAATCTCGGTCGCCTGATCGAAAGCGGTGCGGCGCGCGCCGCCGGGGCTGGTTTTGCCAAAAATTTTGCGGGTTTCGCGCAATTCTTCGGCGATCCGCGCCCATTGCAGGGTTTCGTCGGACAACAACGCCTCGATTTCTGCGCGTTCCGCCGCCAACCCGTCGCGTTCGGCGATCAATTCGAGTTCTTCCAAGCGGCGCAAGGACCGCAGGCGCATGTTCAGGATTGCTTCTGCCTGCACTTCGGTCAGGGCGATTTCGGGATCGCCTGTTTTTGGCCCGACATAGTCTTTTTCAGATGTGGCGCGGGTATGGGGATGCGCCCAATCCTCGGCCATCAGCGCCGACTTGGGTTCGTCGTCATACCGGATAATGTCGATCACACGGTCCAGATGCAGGAAGGCGATGATGAAACCCTCAAGCACTTCAAGCCGGTGGTCGATCTTGCCCAAACGGTAGCGGCTGCGGCGCAACAGCACGTCGCGGCGGTGGTCGAGAAAGGCGCGCAGCACCTCTTTCAGCGAGCAGACCCTGGGCGTCAGCCCGTCGATCAGCACGTTCATGTTCATGCTGAACCGGATTTCCAGATCGGAATTGCGGAACAACATGCCCATCAGCATTTCGGGATCGACGGTTTTCGCGCGCGGTTCCAGCACGACGCGGACGTCTTCGGCGGATTCGTCGCGAACGTCTGCCAGCAGGGGCACCTTTTTGGTCTGGATCACCTCGGCCAGTTTTTCGATCAGCTTCGATTTCTGAACCTGATAGGGAATTTCGGTCACGACAATCTGCCATTGACCACGGCCCAGATCCTCGACCTCCCATTTGGCGCGCAGACGGAAGGAACCGCGGCCTGTGCGGTATGCCTCGGCCATGTTTTCGGGCGGTTCCACGATAACGCCACCGGTAGGAAAATCGGGGCCAAGGATGTGGTTCAGCAGGCTGTCATCTGCGGCGCCGGGGGATTTGATCAGATGCAGGCAGGCGTCGATCAATTCATGCAGGTTATGCGGCGGAATGTTGGTCGCCATGCCGACGGCGATGCCGCTGGACCCATTTGCCAGCAGGTTTGGAAAACTGGCGGGCAGGACGGATGGTTCGGTCAGACGGCCATCGTAATTGTCGCGGAAATCGACAGAATCCTCAGACAGCCCTTCCAGCAGCGCCTCGGCGGCGGCGGTCATGCGTGCCTCGGTGTATCGGCTGGCGGCAGGGTTATCACCGTCGATGTTGCCGAAGTTGCCTTGGCCGTCAACCAGCGGATAGCGGACGTTGAAATCCTGCGCCAAGCGCGCCATCGCGTCATAGATCGCTGCATCGCCGTGCGGATGGAAATCACCCATCGTGTCGCCGCTGATCTTGGCGGATTTCAGAAAGCCACCCGTGGGCGACAGCCGCAGGCGGGACATCGCATAAAGAATACGCCGGTGGACCGGTTTCAGACCGTCGCGCGCATCGGGTAAGGCGCGGTGCATGATCGTGGACAAGGCATAGGTCAGATAGCGGTCGCCAATCGCGCTGCGCAGCGATTCGGTTACGTCATTGGGGCCAAGCGTGTTGTCGGTATCATCATCCATAGATTGCCGTGTAGCGGTCTGCATTTCAGCCGTAAAGCGTGGAAATGACCGGCGCGGGCTGCTTGCCCTTTGCGCAGGGTTTCGTCAAAGCTGCGCCATGACACAGAAAACCATCCTGATTACGGGGTCTTCGTCCGGTATCGGCTATGACGCAGCGCACGGTTTGCGCGCGGCAGGCTGGCGGGTGTTTGCGTCCTGCCGCAAGGCCGCGGATTGCGCGCGACTGCAGGCCGAGGGCTTTGACAGTCCCCGCATCGACTATGCCGACGAAGGCAGCATCGCATCTGGGCTGCGCGAGGTGCTGGAGGCGACAGGTGGCACGCTGGACGCGCTGTACAACAACGGCGCCTATGCCCTACCCGGTGCGGTCGAGGATTTGCCAGCAGATGCCCTGCGCGCAATATTCGAGACGAATGTTTTCGGCTGGCACGCACTGACCCGCCATGTGATTCCGGTGATGCGCGCCCAAGGGCATGGACGGATAATAAATTGTTCGTCGGTCTTGGGGCTGGTCGGGATCAGATGGCGCGGCGCCTATGTCGCCACCAAATTCGCGCTAGAGGGGCTGACGGACGTGCTTCGGCTGGAAATGGCGAACACCGGGATCAAGGTGATCTTGATCGAACCGGGGCCGATTACATCTGATATCCGCAAAAACGCGATCCCACATTTTGAACGCTGGATTGACTGGAAGTTGTCAGCGCGGGCAGATGAATATGCCAGTTTGCTTTCACGGCTTTACACCGACAGCGGGCCGGACAGGTTTGAACTGCCAGCGAGCGCGGTAACTGCGAAACTGCTGCACGCGTTGACATCGCCCCGCCCAAAACCACGCTATTACATTACGCGGCCGACATATCTGGCGGGGGTG
>PUNR01000320.1 GCA_003551805.1 Loktanella sp. | reverse complement strand
CGACGCCTGCAGCAGGATATCTTGCAGCAATGGGCCTTGCGCGCCTATTAAGCGCCGGTCTTGATCATCGTCAGAGCCTAAATATCCCCGCCGGAGGCATCAGGTCTGTCTGCGCCACTACCGACAGCAAGGATCACAAGGTCATATGTCGCGCCCTTGCGCCGCGCTCGATTGCGGCAGCGTATAACCGGTCGATATCCAATTCTTCGCGGATTTCTTCCAGCATGCGGGCTTCTTGCCCTGCGATCATGCCGTCTGCCGCGGCGACATCACAGGACAGGGCATAAGCGGTTTCAAACAAACGCACAGGCAATGCGTCACGGATCAGGCCAAAAAGCGCCTCCAGCCCGTCTTCGGGTTCAAGCAGTTCAAAGACCACCTGCGACATCTGCGGCACACGTTCCACATCATAGCCTGCAAAAATCGGCAGGTTGTTGATTGCATTGCTGATCTTGACCAGCTCGGACGTGCGGATATTCCCGTCTGCGGCAGATACCGCGATCATCAGCGCAACCAGCGCATCCTGGGCAGTCAATGGGGCCTGGTCTGACATGGGTATTCCTTTATATTCCTGACCCATTTATTGACGCCTCGCGCGTCTCGCAATAGGGAGTGTGGCGTGTCGGTGCCAATCACGGTGCCACCAATAGATATGAGCGAAAATATGAGCAACCTGCGTGACGCTGCGATGACATCCAAGGCCTGGCCCTTTGAAGAAGCACGCGCCTTGCTCAAACGCTATGAAAAAGCGCCACCCGAAAAGGGCTATGTGCTGTTCGAAACCGGTTACGGCCCGTCAGGCTTGCCGCATATCGGCACGTTCGGAGAGGTGCTGCGCACCACAATGATCCGCCGCGCGTTCGAGGTGATTTCCGACATTCCGACCCGTCTGATATGTTTTTCCGACGATCTGGACGGGATGCGCAAAGTGCCGGGCAACGTGCCGCAGCAGGAAATGCTGGCGCAGCATATGCATAAACCGCTGACATCCGTACCGGACCCGTTTGGCGAATACGAAAGTTTTGGCCATTACAACAACGCCATGCTGCGCCGGTTTCTGGACACGTTCGGCTTTGACTATGAATTCTATTCAGCGCGTGAGTTTTACCGCACGGGCCAGTTTGACGAGATACTTCTGCGTGCCGCTGAACGCTATGACGACGTCATGGCAGTGATGCTGAAATCCCTGCGCGAAGAACGGCAGGAAACCTATTCGATCTTTCTGCCGATCCATCCCGAAACCGGTCGCGTGCTGTATGTACCGCTGAAAAATGTCGATGCCGCAAAGGGCGAGATTACCTTTGACGACGAAGATGGCCGCGAATGGACCCTGCCGGTGACAGGCGGCAACGTCAAACTGCAATGGAAGCCCGATTTCGGCGCGCGCTGGGCAGCACTTGACGTGGATTTCGAGATGTACGGCAAGGAACATGCCACCAATACCCCGATCTATGACCGGATTTGCGAGATATTGGGCGGGCGCAAGCCGAACCATTTTTCCTATGAGCTTTTCCTTGATGAAAACGGGCAGAAAATCTCGAAATCCTCGGGTAACGGGATTTCGATTGATGAATGGCTGACCTATGCATCTACGGAATCGCTGAGCTATTTCATGTATCTCAAGCCCAAAACCGCCAAGCGGATGCATTTCGATGTGATCCCCAAAGCGGTGGATGAATATCACCAGCAACTGCGCGCTTATCCGACGCAGGATGCGGCAGGGCAGGTCAACAACCCGGTGTTTCACATCCATGCGGGCGACGTGCCCGCCTGTGACATGGTGGTGTCCTTTGCGATGCTGCTGAATATCGCGTCGGTGTCTGGCGCAGAGGATAAGGATACGCTTTGGGGCTTTATCCGGCGTTATGCGCCTGATGCTTCGGCGGAAAAAAATCCGCAGATGGATCAGGCGGCGGGCTTTGCCGTGCGCTATTACAACGATTTCGTCAAACCCGCGAAAACCTATCGCGCGCCCACGGATCAGGAACGCACAGCGATGCTGGATCTGGCCGAACGCCTGCGCGTCTGGGATGGTCCGCTCGAGGATGAAGCCCTGCAAACCATGGTGTTCGCCGTCGGCAATGACCACGGGTTTGATCCTTTGCGCAACTGGTTTACAGCACTTTACGAAGTGTTGCTGGGCGCATCACAGGGGCCGCGTTTTGGCGGCTTCATCGCGCTTTACGGTGTGGACGAGACGGTCGCCCTGATCGAGGCACAGCTGGCCCGCGAGGTCTGATATTCCGCTGACGCGGAGCCTCCGGCGGGGATATTTAGGCTCGGACGATGCAGGGCCTTGGTGCGAAATTGAAACTGATCGGGCTTTTCCTGCGTATCTTTTCCATAAAGATACCGCAGGGAGAGCACGATGAAGCAGTTATCCATTCTTATTCTGGGGCTTTGGCTGTCGGCCACATCCCTTTTTGCGCAAGACAATACCGCCATTGAAGGTGTCATTGGCGACCAGTTGCAGGCGTTCAATGACCGCGATGTCGCGACGGCGTGGTCTTATGCTAGCCCCAATATCAAGCGCCTGTTCGGGTCAGAGGGCAATTTTGGCGCGATGGTGCAGCAGGCCTATCCGATGGTCTGGGATAATGCCGATGTGCGGTTTCTGGATTTGCGCGATGTGGGCGGGTTTATCTGGCAGCGCGTCATGATCCGCGATGCGCAGGGTGTTTTGCATATGCTGGAATACCAGATGGTGCAGACTGCCGACGGGTGGCAGATCAACGGTGTTCAGCTTTTGCCAGCGCCTGATGTGGGGGCCTGACGGCACCGTTGCGCGACTGACCGTCACGGTGGTGTCAGCCGGTCTTTAGTTTTTTGCGATATTCCTTGGCCAATTGTGCAGCACAGCCATTGGGGATTATCCATGAACAAAGCCATCACCGACGCTATCGTTTTTGACCCGTTGCCTTTTGCGGCTGGCCTTGGGGTCTGGTCCAGCGGCAACGGCACACCCGGGTCAGATACCTATGCTGTCAGCGGGTCCGGGGTGTTTGTCGCTGCCGATGCCGATTTTGCAGGCTGTCTGGAGATTTTGAAGACCACTCCTGTCGCCCGCCTGCGGTATATGGGCCAGACGCCCATCCTGCCGGGGTGCTATCTGCGCGTCACGGCACGCGTCAAGGCGGTGGCGGGCCCGCTGCCTGCCGTGCGGATCGCGGGCTGGGCGGGCCGCGCCAACGGGACAGAGCTGACAGGCCTGCCTGTTGCCGGTCCATCGACGCAACTGACCAGCTATGGCGCTGTTGTCACGATCAGCGCGATCGTGGCCACCACAGCGCGCACCGGCGTTGATCTGGTCTGGAACGGGGCTGCTTATGGCCATATGGGGCTGGACCTGACCGGCCCGGCACAGGAAGGGATCCGGTTTCACCTCGTGGTTGACAGCCGCAGCGCGGAAAGCGCACGAAAAATGCACCAGG
>PUNR01000300.1 GCA_003551805.1 Loktanella sp. | reverse complement strand
GGCAGGTCGATCTTGTTCAGCACGGGCACGATTTCGTGGCCCGCGTCCAGCGCGTGGTACACGTTCGCGAGCGTCTGCGCCTCGACCCCTTGGGTGCTGTCAACGACCAGAAGCGACCCTTCGACGGCGCGCATGGAGCGCGAGACTTCGTAGGCGAAATCAACGTGGCCGGGGGTGTCGATCAGGTTCAGCACATAGGCTTTGCCGTTGTCGGCAACATAATCGATCCGCACCGTGTTGGCCTTGATCGTGATGCCGCGTTCACGTTCGATATCCATGCTGTCGAGCATTTGTTCTTTCATCTCGCGCGCGGACACGGTGTTGGTCGACTGGATCAGGCGGTCTGCCAGCGTCGATTTACCGTGGTCAATATGCGCCACGATCGAGAAATTGCGGATATGCGAAAGGTCTGTCATAGCAGGGATATGCTGTGGATTTCAGGCGTCGTCAATGCGGATGTTGCCGCAGGGCAGGCATGCCTGCGGCTTCGTGAATTGCAATGGCCGGGCAGAGGTTGCATATTGCGGGCAAGAATAGCAGGCAAAGACCTGCGACAGGCAAAAACGGACAAAAGGTAGTGCAGTATGCGGATTTTCCTCGTGATGGGTGCGGTGGCCACATTAGCGGCTTGTGGCGGCGGACGTGTAACGGGGGATGTCAGCAAAGCCTGCATGAGCGCGGGGCGCACGGCGGCATCGCCGCAATTATGTTCCTGTGTGCAGCAAGTTGCTAACCAGTCGTTGTCCAACCGCGATCAGGCCCGCGCGGCGGCCTTTTTTGCCGACCCGCAGCGCGCGCAGGATACCCGCCAGTCAAGCAACCCCAATGACCGTGAATTCTGGGGCAGATATCGCGCCTTTACCGATCTGGCCACGCAGGTCTGCCGCCCCGTCACGGCCTGACGGCGGGGGCTGGACAGCCGCGTTCTGCCGGATATGAAGGTAGAATGACACAAACCCCTTCCCCCGATGATTTGGCCGCCCGCATTCAGGCAGGCGACAGGCGCGCCCTGGCGCAGGCGATCACGCTGGTGGAAAGCGGTCGGGACGATCACCGTACAGCAGCGATTGCCTTGCTGACAGCGCTTGGCACCGACAAGCAGGCGTTGCGGATCGGCCTGTCAGGGACGCCCGGTGTGGGCAAATCTACCTTTATTGAAACATTCGGTCTGATGCTGACCGGTCTTGGCAAACGGGTGGCGGTACTGGCGGTTGACCCGTCCTCGGCCAGATCGGGCGGGTCGATCCTTGGCGACAAGACACGGATGGATCATCTGGCGCGCGATCCTTTGGCGTTTATCCGCCCTTCACCCAGCCAGACGCAACTTGGCGGTGTTGCGCGGCGCACGCGCGAGGCTGTCGCGCTTTGCGAAGCGGCAGGATACGACATCGTGCTGATCGAGACGGTGGGCGTCGGCCAGTCCGAGACTGTCGTGGCGCAGATGTCTGATTTGTTCGTGCTGTTGCTTGCCCCGGCGGGCGGCGACGAATTGCAGGGCGTCAAGCGCGGCATCATGGAAATGGCCGATATGATTCTGGTGAACAAAGCCGATGGCGAGTTGAAATCGCAAGCGATGCGCACCTGTGCGGATTACGCAGGGGCCTTGCGACTGTTGCGCAAACGCGCGCAAGACCCTGACGGTTTCCCCAAGGCGATGACGGTTTCCGCGCTTGAACAGCAAGGCATCACGGCTGCTTGGGACGACATGCAGACACTGGCGCGCTGGCGGCAGGATCATGGCATCTGGGACCAGACCCGCAAGGAACAGGCCAGTTTCTGGTTCACCGAAGACCTGCGTCAGGGTCTGTTGCAATTGCAAATGCGTGATCCGGCGACCAGCGCACGGATCAAAGCCGCGACCGAGGCTGTGGCCAGCGGCGCCCTGTCGCCGACCGCCGCAGCAGCGCAAGTGCTGGATCCGTTGCGCAAAGCGTGACGTTTGATCACCAAGCCCGGCAAATCGGGTTGACGGGGGCGGGGAATCCGCCTATCTCGCGCTGATCTTATAAACGACCCTGCATTGCGGGGTTCCACCCCGTATGCTGGATGTCCCGCCTGTCAGGTCTGGTGATATCCCTCAGAACAAGGAAAACGCTCATGTCGCGCCGTTGCGAACTGACTGGAAAAGGCCCGATGTCTGGCAACAATGTCAGCCACGCCAAAAACCGCACCCGCCGTCGGTTCCTGCCAAACCTGCAGGACGTGACACTGAAGTCTGACCTGCTGGGCCGGACATTCAAATTCAAGATCTCTAACGCTGCCCTGCGCACCGTGGACCACCGCGGTGGTCTGGACGCGTTCATGGCAAAAGCGAAAGAGGCTGAATTGTCGCCTGACGCGCTGAAAGTCAAAAAAGAGATTGCAAAAGCGACTGTCGCTTAAGCAAACGCATCTATTTGCATTGGACCCGGTAGCCCTGCGCTGCCGGGTTTTTGCGTTTGTAGGGTGGGTCAAGACCCACCTTACCTTGACCGCGCCAAGCCAGAGCGTCACATCACCCTGATGACCCAGCTGCCCATTGATCCTGTCCTGCCCACCCTGATGACCGCTTTGGCCGATCACGGGCGGGCCGTGCTGCAAGCGCCGCCCGGGGCCGGCAAAACCACCCGCGTGCCGCTGGCGATGCTCGATGCAGGACTGACGTCGGGCAAGATCATCATGCTCGAACCGCGCCGCCTAGCCGCACGCGCGGCTGCCGAAAGGTTGGCCGAATCGCTGGGTGAAACACCGGGTCAAACCGTCGGCTACCGGATGCGCGGTGACAGCAAGGCGGGCCGCCGGATCGAGGTCGTGACCGAAGGTATCCTGACCCGCATGATCCAGTCCGACCCTGAACTGACCGGCGTTGGTGCGGTGATCTTTGACGAATTTCACGAACGCTCGCTTAACGCTGATCTTGGCCTCGCGCTGTGTTGGGAAACGCGGCAGGTCCTGCGCCCTGATCTGATCCTGTTGGTGATGTCGGCGACGCTTGATGCCGGCCCGGTTGCGGCGATGCTTGATGATGCGCCTGTCGTCACATCCGAAGGTCGGGCCTATCCAGTAACGCTGCATTTTCTGGACCGTGCTTTGCCAAAGATCAGCCGCCTTGCCCAAGCGACCGCCGATCTGGTGGTGCAGGCAATTGGTGAAACCGAGGGCGGCGTACTGGTCTTTCTCCCCGGCGAGGGCGAGATCAGGGCGACGCAGGCCGCGCTATCTGGTCGTCTGCCCGGGGATTGCGTGATCCGCCCGCTTTACGGCGCCTTGCCGTTCAAGGATCAACGCGCGGCGATTGCGCCGGTGACAGCTGGCCGCAAGATCGTGCTGTCGACATCTATCGCCGAAACCTCGCTGACGATCCCGGATATACGCGTTGTGGTGGATGCAGGCAGCGCGCGGCGGTCGCGGTTTGATCCCGGTTCCGGCATGTCACGGCTGGTCACTGAACGCGTCAGCCG
>PUNR01000195.1 GCA_003551805.1 Loktanella sp. | reverse complement strand
GGTGTGATCAAAGTCGAGGTAAGCGTGCACACAATATGGGTAAGAAAACAGGTCAACGCAGACTGGTCTATCCTGAAACCTGCTATTGCTGCGGCTATCCGCCATGTGCTTGATGAAACCGACGCGCCGCTTGGGCAGGACACGCAGGTGACAGACCCTGACCAGACCTTGCTCAACGCAATCACAAAACTGCTGGACCAGCAGGTCAACCCGTCGGTTGCAGCCCATGGCGGCCAAATCTCGGTCGACCGGATTGAGGGCGCGACGGTTTATCTGCGCATGTCCGGCGGCTGTCAGGGCTGCGCAGCCTCGGCGGCCACGTTACGCCAGGGGGTAGAACGCATGATGCGCGCCGCACTGCCGCAAATCGACAAGATTGTCGATGTCACCGACCATTCGGCGGGGGAAAATCCGTTCTACGAACGGGACAACGGCCCATCACCAATGCTGAACCGCCCCGTACCGGAAGGTGTCATCGACTGGGAGGACGGGCAGATTATCGTCGATCCAAATTACTTGGCCCCAAAGCTCGGCCTGACGCCGGAAGCCTTGCGCGCGGGCCTTCACAAGGGTGATGTGGTCGGTGTGACAGAGACTGGTGAAGGCACCGACAGTGGTAAGACCCGGATCATCCTGCGCACCTCAACCCGCGCCTGGGCGGCAGAGATCGACGCGAGCGGCGCTGCGCGCGAGATCCCGCCGCCACGCTTGATCCAGACAGCAGCCAGCAACGAGATGGATTTGTCGAACCGCGTTCGCGCCTATCTGGAAAGTCGCGACGAAAATGACACGCCGATCACATATGGCGCATTGGCGCGCGCGCTCGGCCTTTGGGCGCCAGGGTCCGTCGGGAAGGTCACCAGAGCACTGGAAACAACAATGCGGCAAGACGCTGCTGCAGATCGTCCATTCATCGCCGCCAGCGTAGTCAACCGCGGTCACGACAATCTGCCCGGCAAAGGCTATTTTGATCTCGCCAGCGCACTGTCACGCGGACCACTGGACGGTGAAAGCGAGCCGGACGCTTATGCCAGAGAACTCCGTCGCCTAAACGAGACAAAGGCGAAGCATTGATGCATCTGGACGGGCTTGTCGTGAAGATTGCGGGCCGGTCATTCTGGCTCTGCCGTGCGGTTGACCAACGCAGCGTCGTTCTTGAGGAAATCCTTCAATCGAGGCGAGACAAGCGCGCCGCGACGCAGCTATTGGTCAAGCTGATACAACGCTGGGGCTTCGTGCCCTAACGGATCGTTACGTACAAATTACTATCATACGCGCGAGGTCGCGCTTGGCCTTGATCATTGGCCACACAAGGGGCTGAATAACTGTGCCGAGAACAGGCATCTGCCCTTCCTAAAACGCGAGCGAGCGATGCAGGACTTTCGATCGCCCGGGGGCATTACAACTCTTCGCCTCCATCCATTCCGCAACCCGCAATCGTTTCTCTATCCAAGCCCGCCGTCGTTCCGCTCTCACCGTCCGTTTCCATCGGCTCGAAGCATTCGAGGCGTGGAAATCCGCGGCAAACGTCGCTTGATCTACGACCGCTATGTCAACATCCAAACCAGGAGAGTTAATCTGACAACACCCACCCTCGGCATCACACAACAACAATAGCATAAACAAACCGCAAACAGACCGCCGCAAGGAAAAAGCCAAACGAAAGCTGTAGAGCGCGGCCAGACATGCCGTGTGCTATGCGTACACCTAGCGTTGCGGTTAGGATTGTTGTCGGTACGAAAAGAATGAACCCCATTAAAGAAACATATCCGATAGCATCTGATGGAAGCCCGAGCTGACCCCAGCCGGCCAACATATAACCGATGGCGCCAGGAACCGATATCAGCACACCAATACCTGCTGATGTTGCCACTGCCTGATGGATTGGACGGCCGTGAGTCGTCATGATGATGTTTGCGATTTGACCACCGCCAATGCCCATCAGTGACGAAAAAAGCCCTATGACACTGCCATAAACACTCAATATCCAGCCTGTTGGCAAGTCACTTGCAACATCCCAGCGTGTGGTCCCTGAAATTAGCTTGATCGCGTTCACGCCGGCGACAACAACGAAAACCAATTGGAACACTACCGGAGGCGCATAACGCGCGATGATGGCCCCAACCAATACCCCCAAAACGATTGGAACAGCCCAAGCTTTAAGCAAGTCAGAGTCAACAGCCCCGCGGGCACGGTGACCCAACCAGGACCGCACGGAGGTTGGAATAATAATTGCCAGCGACGTCCCAACTGCCAGCGGCATGCGCGTTTCATCGGGGACATCAAGCACGCCGAAAACTTCGTAAAGAACGGGCACGATCAGCGCGCCACCCCCCACCCCAAACATACCTGCAAGGACGCCGGTCAACGCGCCAGCGATCAGCAAAGTCACGCCAATAGCCAAAAATTCAGGGGATAAGATGTCCATATGTTCTCTATTCTTAAGGTAGATTTATAACTCGTACTCTCAGCCGTAATTGACCTGGCTGCGGCGCATTGCGATTAAAAGCCACCTGCCTGACCGTCCTTACGAGGATCGGACCCCGCTACATAACCGCCTGCATTTAGTTTTTCGATCAATTGAGCGCCACCAAAGCCAAATGCGCTATCCGGCGTTTCAACAGAGATTTCGTGTCCCAGTGTGGTAAGTTCTGCGCGCACATGTTCGGAGAGGGCAGACTCGCAAGCCACTTTCGTGCCTTCGATGAAGCGCCAACGCGGAGCGTCGATGGCCGTTTGCACATCCTGCTCCCAAACCTGTGTCCGCATCACCATCTGCACATGTCCTTGCGCCTGCATAGGTCCGCCCATGACACCAAAGCTCATTTTCGGGCGTCCGCCCTGCATCAGGAAACCGGGGATGATGGTCTGGAACGGGCGTTTGCGCGGGCCAACCTCGTTCGGGTGACCAGGTTGTAGGGTGAACCCTGCACCGCGGTTCTGCAGGCTGATCCCGGTGCCAGGAACGACAACGCCCGATCCGAAGCCGGAATAATTCGACTGGATGAACGATACCATCATCCCCGACGCATCTGCCGTCGTCAGATAAACAGTGCCGCCTGTCTTGGGCGCGCCGGGACCGTAGTTCTGGGCGCGGTCACGCGACACCAGCTTGGCGCGCTCTTTCAGATAGGCAGGGTTGATTAGATCCTGCGGGGTGACATCTGTCATATAACGCGCATCGGCGACGAATGTGTGAAGATCGGCAAAGGCAAGCTTGATGGCCTCAATCTGCAAATGCAGCGCCATAGCGTCATCAGGTTGAAGGTCCGCGACATCAAGATGTTGCAGCATGCCAAGTGCCATCAATGCGGCAATCCCCTGCCCGTTTGGCGGGATTTCGTGCAAGGTCACGTCGCGGTAATCGGTGGCGATCGTGCCACACCATTCGGGTTGATGCACGGCCAGATCAGCCTCGCTCAGGGCGGCGCCATTGGCGCGGG
>PUNR01000079.1 GCA_003551805.1 Loktanella sp. | reverse complement strand
GTGTGTGTCGTCCCGCAGTCGGATTGCATCGGCATTGTTGCCGTAACGGGTGTAATGAGTCAAATCAGTCTTATTTTGGCCCAATTGGTAAACAATGGTTGTGCGGGAAGAAACTGCAAAGGCGTTAGCAACATGCGAGGCAGCAGGACTTTTGTATTTGGGTTCGTGACGGTGACAGTCATCGCCGTCACTAAGACAATTTTAGTGAATGCTTATGTCAATGAGCTGGCGGACGGTGGCCTGTCTGTGCTGGCATTGGTGTTCAGCGTACTTTGGCTGATAACGGCGGCTGCTTTGGGACTGGCATTCTTTGTGGTCAGTCGCTGGGGCGCGTTGAACCGGCGCGCTAAGATCAGGCACCAGATTACCGACGAGCCTGGCAAGGAAAACATGATCGAGGTCCATGCCGCTGACTGGCAGCTTACCAAGGCGGAAACGAATGTCGCGATAATGGTTGTCAAAGGTTTTTCGAATGCAGAAATCGCGGCAATGCGGGGCAGCGCCTTGCAGACCGTCAAATCGCAGTTGAGCGCGGTATACCAAAAATCTGGGCTTGAGGGGCGATATCAACTGATCGCCTATATTACGGACGAAGTCTGCGAGTGTTCGCGTGCGGCAAATGAGAAAAGCAGACCTTCACTGGTGTAGCGGGCAACTGGCAACGCACTATGGCCCGGCCCCTGCCTTGCTGATTTTCACAACAGTTGCATCGTGTTGGTGGACACGGGGATGTGGCCTGCGCAGCATTGGCATCTGATGCCGACAGATACATTTGTGCCAATCATGTTGCGGCAAGATCGCCCGAGGAAGGGCGACTTTCCAAGTCAAAAAACCAAGTTTTCAGAAGAAATTTGAGCATGTGCAATAATATGCACAGCCACTTGTGTCTGACACATCCCTGTCACATCTTTGGTCTAATTGAAATTCATTCGGATGAATAAGATATGAAAATGATCAGAGACCGCTGGCGCGACATTCGTGCCTCAATCGAGCAGGACATCATGGACGGCGTTTTGGAACCTGGTGCTAAGTTGCCGACAGAACCTGACCTTGCCCAGCGGTATGGGGCAGGGCGCCATTCAATCCGGCGCGCCATCGCCGAGCTTGCCAAAGAAGGGTATCTAAGCGTTGAGCAAGGCCGCGGCACGTTTGTCCACCCAAGACCCATGCTGGATTATACAATCGGCGCGCGCACACGTCTGCGGCGCAATCTGACCGTGCAAGGCGTTGCTGTGAACGGCGAAACGCTGGGTGTAGAACAGATCAGCGCAACTGAACATGTTGCAAAACAGCTGGGCCTTGCAACAGGCGCACCAGTGATCGCATCGCAGCGGATAAGCTTTGCCGTTGATGTGCCGGTGTCGTTCGGGACGATCTACCATGATGCCACAAGGTTCCCCGATTTCGCCGAAAGGCGCCAGTCGCTGGGGTCGATTACGGCGGTCTATGCGTCTTACGGGATCAACGATTATCTGCGCGACAGCACGCGCATGCATGCCCGCCCGGCCCGCACACCAGAGGCGCTGCAACTGCGCCAGCACCCCGATATGCCTGTGATCGTTGTGCGTGCGGTCGACACAGAGATGGACGGCACACCCCTGTCCTACAGCGAAGTCATTTGGTCTGCCGCGCGGGTCAAATTCAACATTGCCACCGGAAAGGACGCACCATGACGCATTCACCCCCGAAAGACCTGCTGCGATGGCCGCATGATGCGATGCTGGCGGTGCTGGCCCGTGCGGATGTCGATAGGTTGCGGACTTTTGCAGAGCCGTTGATCGCGCAACTGCCGGTGATCGAGGTGTTGGAAAACCGCACCGGACTGGTGATGCTGCCGATGCGCGACACCGCACAGGGGACGCATTTTCACCTTGGCGAAATCTTGATGAGCGAGGCCCGGATCACCGCTGGCGGCCAGATCGGCTATGGCATGCGCCGTGGTCGTGATCTTGAGGCGGCGATGGCAATGGCTGTTGTCGATCTGGCCGTTGCCTGCGGCGTTGCCCATGCCGCCAGCGCCCATTTTCTGGACAGTGAGGCCCGCGCGCAGGCGCAATCCGATCATGCCACTTTGTGCCGCGTCGAGGCCACCCGCGTTGATATGGAGACCTTCTGATGACCGCCCATCCAACCCCGTCCGAGTTTGAAAGCCGCACCAACGCGACCTATTCGGCGTTGATGTGGGCCTTGTCGCGGCCCGGTGTGATCTGCGATTTGCCGGAACATGGACAGGCCCAGATCATCGCAGCCTTGATCGACCGCGAATCTGCTGTGCATTGCACTGACGCTGCTTTGAGCCGTGTGATCGCCCGCACCGGCGCTGAAATTGTCGAGATGGACGCGGCGGACCATGTTTTTGCAGAATCCTTGCCAGATGCAGGTTGGCTGGGTCGACTGCGCTGCGGGTCAGACCTTTACCCCGAAGACGGTGCAACACTTGTGCTGACGGCCGATCTTTCAGGTGGTGTGCCAGTGCGCCTGACCGGACCGGGTGTTGACGGCGCCGTGGTTGTCACTGTCGGTGGCATCCCCGATGGGTTCTGGTCGGAACGCACAAGGATCATGCGCTATCCGATGGGTTTCGAGCTGTTCCTGATCGACGGGCACCGCGTTCTTGGTGTGCCACGATCCACGCAAGTCGAGGTGCTTTGATGGCCTATGTAGCAACACGTGGCGGCGAACGCGCGATTGAACAATCGCAGCGCCTTTATCGGGCAGAAATGGGTGCTATCACGCCGCAGCGCGTGGCAGAGATCCGCAGCGCGATGCCCTATCTTATTGACCGCGTGATGGGCGAGGCGTCGCTTTATGACGAAGACCTCGCAGCCTTGGCGTTGGCGCAGACCGGGGGTGAGCTTTACGAGGCGATCCTGCTGTTGCGTGCATGGCGCACGACCCAGCCGCGGCTTTGCGTGGCCGATCCGGTGACACAGGACAGCCTGTTCACTCATCGCCGGATTTCCGCCGCCTTCAAGGATATACCGGGCGGGCAGGTTCTGGGACCGACGCTGGATTACGCGCACCGCATTCTGGCGACAGAGGTACTTTCCGGCCAGACTTTTACCCCCGATCCAGTGGATGCCGCACCTCGCCCTGCGCCCGCGCGACAGCCTTCAGTGGCGGCGTGGCAGGCTGACAACGGCCTGCTGACAGCGCCTGTACCGGATACGACGACAGGCAACGCCATCCCCGATATTACCCGCGAACCGCTGCTGTTTCCGGCCAAGCGCGCCCACACATTGCAAAGTCTTGCACGCGCCGAAACCGGCGGTGTGCTGGCCTTGGGTTATGCCGCGCAGCGGGGTTATGGGCAGGCACATCCTACCGTGAACGAACTGCGGCTGGCCGAGGCGGATGTCGTCGTCAGCCACCCCCGCGGCACGCGGTTCAGCGCGGGGCGGGTCAAGGTCAGTCAGGCCGAGGTTGTGTCAAAACAAGGGTCCGACCTGGGCCTCGGCTTTGCCGCGACACTGGGCT
>PUNR01000345.1 GCA_003551805.1 Loktanella sp. | reverse complement strand
TGCTGGGCGCGCTAAAGCAGGCTCTGCGCGGCCCAAACCTCTGCCATGTAGCCGCGGATCGTGCGGTCGGATGAAAAATACCCCGACCCCGCGATATTATGCAGCGCCAGACGGTGCCAATGATCGGGGTCGGCAAAGGCGCTATCGACCTGCGCCTGTGCTTTGCGATAGCTCTCATAATCGGATGCGACAAGGAACGGATCGTGGTTCCACGTCTGGTCGACCAGCGCATGATACCGTGTCGGGTCCTGCGGGTTGAACCGACCTTCGACGATCAGTTGCAGCACCTCTTGTAAGGATTTGCTCGCAAGGATCGCCTCACGCGCGTGCTGCGGATTCTGGTAACGGACCTGCACCTCTTTGGCGGTCATGCCGAACAGGAAAAAGTTGTCAGCCCCCACATGGCCGCGGATCTCCACATTCGCCCCGTCCAGCGTGCCAATCGTCAGCGCGCCGTTCATGGCGAATTTCATGTTGCCGGTGCCGGATGCTTCTTTGCCGGCGGTGGAAATCTGTTCGGACAGATCGGCCATCGGGATCAGCCGCTGCGCCATGGATACGTTGTAATTGGCCGGATACACCACCCGCAGCAGATCACCCGTGACAGGGTCGTTGTTGACCACCTCTGCCACGTCATTGATCAGCCGGATAATTGATTTGGCTGTGTGATAGCCGGGTGCGGCCTTGCCGCCGAACACCTTGACGCGCGGCACCCATGCGGCCTGCGGGTTCTGGCGGATCGCATGCCAGCGGGCGATGACATCAAAGATATTCATCAACTGGCGTTTGTATTCGTGGATACGTTTGATCTGCACGTCGAACAGCGCGTCAGGGTTCAGATCAAGGCCCATATGGCCTTTGGCCCAGTTCGAAAAGGCGACCTTGTTCGCGCGCTTTGCATCACGGATCGCGGCGATCACACTGGCGTCACCCGCATGATTGCGCAGGTCAGCCAAACGGTCCAGATCCGCTTCCCAGCCCGCGCCAATCGTGTCGGTAATCACACCGCTCAACACAGGGTTGGACAATCTGATCCAGCGGCGCGGTGTCACGCCATTGGTCTGGTTCAAAATCCGGCCCGGATACAGCCGGTCGAGTGCGGCAAACACGGTGTCGCGCATTAGACCGGTGTGCAAGGCCGACACACCATTGACATGCCCCGCCATCACAAAGGCCAGCGGCCCCATATGCACCTGATCCTGCCAGACGATCCGCAGATCAGGCGCGCAGCCGGTGGCAGCGGCATGGTCGGCGTCGATCTGTTCGATAATCTGCATATGCCGTGGCAGCGCGCGGCCCATCAGCCATGTCGACCAGCGTTCCAGCGCTTCGGGCAGCAGGGGGTGATTGGTATAGTTCAGGCAGCGACACGCGATATCCTTGGCCTGCGCCCAATCCAGCCCGTGCTGGTCCACCAGCAGGCGGATCAGTTCCGGCCCTGCCAGTGCGGGGTGCGTGTCGTTCATCTGGATCGCCACCTTGTCGGGCAGCAGCGCCAGATCGTCATATTCGCTCAGGAAACGGCGCAGGATGTCCTGCAAGGCGGCAGAGGTCAGGAAAAATTCCTGTTTGAGGCGCAATTCCTTGCCGCTTTCGGTGCCGTCTTCGGGGTAAAGCACGCGGCTTAACGTGCGCGCCAGCGCCTCTGGCTCGGCGGCGGCAGTGTGATCGCCGGCATTGAACCGGTCCAGATCAAACACCTCGGTCGGATGCGCCCCCCACAGCCGCAGCGTATTGGCCCAACCGCCCTGCCAGCCGACAACGGGTGTGTCATAGGCGCGGGCATAAACCGTCTCGCCCGCGTGCCAGACTGCTTTGCCGTCGCGCAGTTCCACATGGCCTTTGAAGGGGATAGTATAGCGCGCCTCTGGCCGTTCAAATTCCCACGGATGGGGCTGGTTCAGCCAATCTTCGGGTGTTTCGACCTGACGGCCACCCTCGAACCGCTGCCGGAACAACCCATGTTCATAGCGGATGCCGCACCCAAAGGCCGGGCAGCCCAATGTGGACATGCTTTCCAGAAAACACGCCGCCAAGCGGCCCAAGCCGCCATTCCCCAGCGCCGCATCCGGTTCATCCTCGATCACATTGGCAAAGGATATGCCTTCGGCGCGCAGCACGGCATCAACCTTGTCATGCAGGCCAAGGTTGATAATCGCATCTTCCAAAATCCGCCCGATCAGGAATTCCATCGACAGGTAATAGACCCGCTTGCCCTGCGCATCATAGGTTTTGCGCGTGGCTGCAAACCACGGCTCGACAATCAGGTCGCGGATCGTGTGGCTGACGGCCATGCGCCAGTCATAGATACTGGCATGGGCCTGATCCTTGCCCATCGTATAGGT
Source organism: Loktanella sp. (assembly GCA_003551805.1). Classification (GTDB taxonomy): domain Bacteria; phylum Pseudomonadota; class Alphaproteobacteria; order Rhodobacterales; family Rhodobacteraceae; genus Yoonia. Next base: position 1,133 of record PUNR01000345.1, on the reverse strand, counting down.
CAGATGATGCGCGATACGATCCCGCAGGGCCGTTTCTGACAAATCCGTCAGGGCGGGGGAATGGATGTTCATGACAGAAGCTCTCGTTCAGATTTACCAGATCACGCCAGCCAATACCGCCCATAAGGCGACAGCACCAGAGTGTCGTTTGTGTCCGTGATCGCACTGTCGGTCAGGGCATCGTGCATTAGCACAACGCCCTGATCACGCAGCCATTGTAGCGGCACCTGCTGCGCAGTTTCGGTAAAATTGAACAGACAAACCAGATTGCCGGTCGGCGTGATCCGCTGGAACGCGAAAAGTGCCGTGTTGCCGGTATCGCGGATGCGGGTCGGAAACCCGCCATGCAGCGCAGGCGTCGCCTTGCGCCGCGCCATGATGTGGCGGGTGCCAGCCAAGACTTTGCCAGCAGGTGTGCCAGCATCAGCCTGCACCGCATCCCAATCCATATGCGGGCGATGCACCCAGCGGCTATCGTGGGCGTGTTCGGGGACATCCAGATAGCTGTAGTCATTCATCATCTCGATCTCGTCGCCCATATAGATCAGAGGAATACCGCCATAGGACGCGATCAACGCATGGCCCAGCAGGATACGTTCCACCGCCAGATCGACCCTTGTGTCATTGTCTTCGGCCAAAGCACGTTCAAGCCCCGCAAGCGACGCGAAGCTGCCGGAAATCCGCTTGTCCCCGGTTTCCTCGTTCACTTGAAACAATGCGCCACGGGCGAAGCTGCCATCAAAAACGCCTTCGTAGAAATCTGACAGAAAGGCACGATGGCCATAGCCCGTCACGCCGACGGCGGCGGCATCTTCGTCGGTGATTGCCCAGCCGATATCGTCATGGCAGCGGATGTAAGTGGCAAAGGTCGCGTTGGTCAGCAGTTCGGGGAAATGCGTGCCCATCACATGCGTCATCAGGCGGGTGTCGCGTGTGGCAAGCGCGCTCCAATACTGGACCATCAGGTTGTTGTGATAGGCCAGATTGCCGATGGTGCCGTCATGTTCGCCGCGCCCGAAATAGGACAGCATTTCCGCAGGCCCCACAATCGCTTCTTCCAGATGCAGGACACTGGCTGCGACCACGCGGGTCACGGCACGCAAGGCGCGCAGGATCAGATGCACCTCTGGTTC
>PUNR01000381.1 GCA_003551805.1 Loktanella sp. | reverse complement strand
CCAGCTTGAGAATATTGGCCTTGGCCGAAGCCGCCACGACAGGCCCGTAATCCACGTCATTACCCGATGTATAAGGGCCGACTTTCAGCGCCTCGATCCGCGGGACCAGCTTTTCGATCAGCTTGTTGGCGGTTTCTTCACCAACAGGAACGGCGACCGAAATCGCCATGCAGCGTTCGCCCGCAGCACCGTAGCCGGCACCGATCAGCGCATCTGCGGCCTGATCCATATCGGCATCGGGCATGATGATCATGTGGTTCTTGGCGCCGCCAAAACATTGCACGCGCTTGCCGTTGGCACAGCCGCGGGCATAGATATATTCGGCAATCGGGGTCGAGCCAACAAAACCGATCGACTGGATCACGTCATGGTCAAGGATCGCATCGACTGCTTCCTTGTCGCCGTTCACGACCTGCAGGATGCCTTTGGGCAGGCCCGCTTCTTCCATTAGTTCGGCCAGCATCAAAGGCACCGAAGGGTCACGCTCTGACGGTTTGAGGATAAACGCATTGCCGCAGGCAATCGCGGGCGCGAACATCCACATCGGGATCATGGCGGGAAAGTTGAATGGCGTGATGCCAGCCGTGACACCCAACGCCTGTTTCATTGAATACATATCGATACCGGGGCCGGCGCTGTCGGTGAATTCACCCTTCAGCAATTGCGGCGCGCCGATGCAATATTCGACGACTTCCAAGCCCCGAACCACATCGCCTTTGGCGTCGGGGATGGTCTTGCCGTGTTCGCGTGACAAAGCCTCGGCCAGTTTTTCCATATCGCGGTTCAGCAGGCCCACAAATGCCATCATCACGCGCGCACGGCGCTGCGGGTTGACCTTGGCCCATGCGACCTGCGCTTTGGCTGCAATCTGTACCGCCTTGTCCATCTCGGCGGCATTGGCCAACGGCACGCGCGCCTGCACTTCGCCGGTGGCAGGGTTATAGACATCGGCAAAGCGGCCCGACGTGCCTTTGACGTGTTCGCCGCCGATGTAATGGGTCAGTTCTTGCATGATGGTCCTCCATTGGTTGGTGCGACTATAGGCTTGCGTTTTTGCATGGAAAAGCGGCAATATATCAAAATCATTTTGCAAAATTGCAGGACGTTGATGGATAACTGGGATGACATGCGGGTGTTTCTGGCCGTGGCGCGCACCGAAAGCCTGTCTGCCGCAGCACCGCTAACGAAAATGGACCCTGCCACGCTTGGCCGTCGCATCGCACGACTGGAACGCAGTCTGGGTGCTGCTTTGTTCGTCAAATCCCCACAGGGCTATGCGCTGACTGATCTGGGTGAACGGATGCGCGACCGCGCGGCGGATGCCGAAACGCAAATGTCACTTGCGCTAGAGGAATCGCGCGGCACGACCAACGCCCTGACCGGCCAGATCCGCATCGGCGCGCCCGATGGTGTGGCGAATTTCCTGCTGCCGCAGGTCTGCGCCGCCTTGCAACGTGATAACCCCGATCTGGAAATGCAGGTGCTGGCACTGCCCCGCGTCGTCAACCTGTCACGCCGCGAGGCAGACATGGCGATCACCGTCAGCCTGCCCGCCGCAGGACAATTGATCGTTCAAAAAATCACCGATTACCAACTGCATCTGGCCATGCGCCATGATGCAGCCCCTGTTGAAACGCTGGCTGATCTGAAAAACAGGGCGATTGTCGGCTATATTCCCGACATGATTTTCGACAAGGAACTGGATTATCTGGGCGATCTGGGGGCAGGGGGTGTGCAACTGGCCTCGAATTCTGTCGCGGTGCAGCTTCAGATGATCCGGCAGGCCGGTGTCGGCATCGTGCATGATTTCGCGCTGCCCTTTGCGCCCGAATTGCGGCGCATCCTGACCGACCAGATCGCGCTGACGCGGTCATTCTATCTGGTGCGGCACAAATCGGCCCGGCAATCCGACAGGCTGACCCGCGTCGCCCATGCCATCAGTGCCGGTATCACAGCAGAGGTCGCACGTCTGGAACGCATGGCGTGCTTGACAGACAGCCCCTTGGTTTGACACGCTAAGAAACCGTCAATGCAGGGAGAGAGCATTATGATCGTCGCGCAAATCCTTAAATCCAAAGTTGATATGGGCGTCGTGTCCGTGAAGCCGACCGACAGCGTATCATCCGCCGTTGCCTTGCTGTCGGAGAAACGTATCGGCACCGTGGTCGTCTCTGCCGATGGTGAAACGCTGGACGGTATCCTGTCCGAACGCGACATCGTGCGCGAACTGGGCAAGCGCGGCGTTTCCTGCCTGTCCGCACCCGTGTCGGAAATGATGACCGCCAAGCTGACCACCTGCACCACCAGCGACGGCGCTGACAAGGTGCTGGAAATGATGACAGAAGGCCGGTTCCGCCACCTGCCTGTCATGGACGACGGCAAAATGATTGGCCTGATTTCCATCGGTGACGTGGTCAAAGCCCGTCTGATGGAACTGTCGATGGAAAAAGACGCCCTTGAAGGGATGATCATGGGGCATTAGCCCCGTTGCATTCCGCCGCCCGATGTTGTTTTTAGCGCGCAATAATATTTCAAGAGGTGCGTCATGCGCGTAGGACTATATCCCGGCACATTCGATCCGGTGACGCTGGGGCATATCGACATCGTGCGCCGTGCGGCGACTTTGGTGGACCGTCTGGTGATCGGCGTGGCGATCAACCGCGACAAGGGCCCGCTGTTCACACTGGAAGAACGTGTCGCCATGGTCGAGGCTGAATGCGTCCCGCTGGGTGCCGCCGTCGGCTGCGAGATCGTCGCCCATCCTTTTGAAAACCTGCTGATCGACTGCGCCCGCGATGTGGGGGCAGGCATCATTATCCGCGGCCTGCGCGCTGTCGCGGATTTCGAATATGAATACCAGATGGTCGGCATGAACCGTATTCTGGACAATTCGATTGAAACGGTTTTCCTGATGGCCGAGGCCGAACATCAGGCCATCGCGTCAAAACTGGTCAAGGAAATCGCCCGGCTCGGCGGCGATGTGTCGAAATTCGTCACACCCGCCGTCAATACCGCGCTAAAAGGCCGGCTGCGCGGCTAGCCGTAAATCGCCTTGCTGGCAATGCTGGCCGCGTCTTCGCGAAACATGCCCAGATCAATGGCCACGTCTTGTGGCATGCTGGCGATTTCGTTTCTCAGACGGACATAAGCCGCGCGTTTCTGCACGGCGGTGCGGACTTTGGTCAAGACGTTCATATGCGTGCTCCTCTGGCTTTCGCTTGCGGTTGGTCTTGATCCCTAAATAGCGATGCCGCAGCGCAGCACAACTGACAGAACATCCAACCCGCTATGCGGTCCCTGCATGCCCGGCGCATAAAAAAACCGGCCCCGAAAGGCCGGCTTTTGATCTGTAGAAAGGCTGTTTTACAGCAATTTGCCCATCGCAACGGCCGTATCGGCCATGCGGTTGGAAAAGCCCCATTCATTGTCATACCACGACAGGATGCGGACCATATTGCCGTCCAGCACCTTGGTTTGATCCAGATGGAAGATCGACGAATGCGGATCATGGTTGAAATCGGAACTGACCATCGGCAGGGCGGTATAGCCAAGAACACCTTTCAACGGGCCATCGGCGGCGGCGATGATCGCGTCATTGATCTCGTCCACGGTGGTATCGCGGCTGGCCTCAAAGGTCAGATCGACGACCGACACATTCGGCGTCGGCACACGGATCGCGACACCGTCTAGCTTGCCGTTCAGTTCCGGCAGCACCAGCCCCACAGCCTTGGCCGCCCCGGTCGAGGTCGGGATCATCGACAACGCGGCAGCGCGCGCGCGATAGAGGTCCTTGTGCATCGTATCCAGCGTTGGCTGGTCGCCGGTATAGCTGTGGATCGTGGTCATGAAGCCTTTGGTGATCCCCACAGCATCATTCAGCACCTTGGCGACAGGCGACAGGCAGTTTGTGGTGCAGGATGCATTGGACACGATGATATCATCTGCGGTCAGCGACTGATGGTTCACACCGAAAACCACGGTCTTGTCGGCATCGGTGCCGGGCGCGGAAATCAGCACGCGTTTTGCGCCGGTCGACAGATGTGCCTGACAGGCGTCCTTGCTGGTGAAAATGCCGGTGCATTCCAGCACCACATCGACATCACCCCACGGCAGATCGGCGGGGTTGCGGATCGCGGTCACTTTGATCGGGCCGCGGCCGGCGTCAATCGTGTCTTCGGTCGTCGTTACCGTGCCGGGAAAACGACCATGCACCGAATCAAAGCGCAGCAAATGTGCATTGGTTTCTACCGGACCCAGATCGTTGATCGCCACCACCTCGATATCAGTGCGGCCAGATTCGATGATCGCGCGCAAGATGTTGCGGCCAATCCGGCCAAATCCGTTGATCGCTACTTTGACGGCCATAGGGCTATCCTCCTTGGGGATGAATGTTGGCGCTAACATTGCGATTTATCGCAAAAGGTCAACCGCAGACTACACCAGCAGCGGTGTCGGTCCAGCGTCCCGGCTTCTTATTTCCCGAAAATACTCCCGCCGGAGGCAGCAAGCGTCCGGCCCCACCGCGTCAGCGCCAGAATGCGATATATTCTGTCAGGTCTAGAAACTTGCGCATCACAAAGGTGAAAACCTGCCATTCATAAAACAGCCCGTCATAGACCAGCACGGCCGTAATCACCAATCCCAGAAAAATCGCTACACCATTCGTCATGCTGCAGCTTTAGCGTGACGCGCGTTTAATGCAAGCGGCCCATCGTGGCGGCGACATCGGCCATACGCGCCGAAAAGCCCCATTCATTGTCATACCATGCCAGCACCCGCACCATACGACCCACGACCTTGGTCTGGTCGGGGGCGAAAATGCAGCTTTGCGTGGTGTGGTTGAAATCAATGCTGACCTTTGCTTCGGCATCATAGGCCATGACCATGCCCATATAACCGCCCGCAGCCTCGGCGACGATGGCATTGACCTCGGCGGCGGTTACGGATTTGCCTGCCTGAAAGGTCAGGTCTACCGCGCTGACATTCGGCGTCGGCACACGCATTGCAGTGCCGTCCAGCTTGCCAGCCAGTTCCGGCAGCACCTCGCCCAAGGCTTTGGCGGCGCCTGTGGATGTCGGGATCATCGCCATGGCTGCGGCGCGCGCGCGGTACAGATCGTCATGACGCCGGTCCAGCGTCGGCTGATCGCCGGTATAGGAATGGATCGTGGTCATGATCCCCGCCTCGATCCCGATGGCGTCGTTCAGCACTTTTGCCAAAGGCGCCAGACAATTTGTGGTGCAGGACCCGTTCGACACCAGCCGTTCGGTGGCGCGCAGATCGCGGTGATTGACGCCGTAAACCACGGTGCGGTCCACATTGCTGGCAGGGGCAGAGATCAGAACCTTGCGCGCGCCGCGTTCCAGATGGATCGCCGCCTTGTGCCCGTCGTTGAATTTGCCGGTGCATTCCAGCACAACATCGACACCGTCCCAATCAAGGGTCGATGGATCATAGCTCGACATCACCTCGATCGGGCCACGCCCAAGATCAAGGCTGTTGCCTTTTACCGTCACCGGATGCCCAAAGCGGCCATGCACGGAATCGTATTTCAGCAGATGCGCATTGGTGGCAATCGGGCCGGTGGCGTTGATCTTGACCACTTGTACATCGTTGCGCGCAGCTTCGGTGATATGCGCCAGCGTGCAGCGACCGATGCGGCCAAATCCGTTGATTCCGATGGTGATGGTCATATGGCACCCCTTATTATCTACAGGTGTCCTGCCGATTGTATGCCATAGTGTCCAGAAAAAACGTCTGCATTGTCAGTATGTTAACGGTAACAGGCGCAACCTGTGACCTGTTACCGCTAAACGTTTGCGCCAACAACAAGGCGGGGTTGTTCACTGACGCGCAAGCCATCACCTTGTGAAAAGAATCGCGTTGATAAGGATGCCGGGATGAATGATATTTTGCTGCTGCTGGCCCGCGTCCTGATCGGGGCGCTGTTTCTGGGTGGTGCGGCACAAAAGGTGCTAAGCCCCGCTGATGCATCCACGCTTTTGGCGGGGTTCGGTCTGCCTGTGGCGCTGGTCTGGCTGGCGGTGGTTTATAACGCGCTGGCAGGCTGCGCTGTGCTGGCGGGGATATGGCTGCGTCCGGTGGCGCTGTCGCTGGCGGCGTATTGTGCCGTGACAAGCGTTTTCCACTTCATCCCGGATGATCCGTGGCAAATGTCGATTTTCGTGAAAAACTGGGCGATTGCGGGCGGCTGTCTGGCATTGGCGGTCGCGGGCGCAGGGCGGCTGCGGGTGGGTCGGGGTTAACCCCGACCTACGCATAAGGGCAGTAGGGCGGGGTTATCCCCGCCCCGTGATTGTCACTTGATCAAGGATTTTACCTTGGCGGCAACCTCTGCTGCTGTGATGCCGAACTCCTGATACAGACGCTCGGCAGGGGCCGAAGCACCAAAGCCGTGCATCCCGACAAAGCCCGATTTCTCGCGCTTGCCACGCTCGCCGAACAACCAGCGGTCCCAGCCAAAGCGGATCCCTGCCTCGACCGCGACGCGCACAGGGCCTGCGGGCAGAACCTTGCGGCGATAGGTTTCGTCCTGTTCCTCGAACAATTCCCAGCACGGCATCGACACAACGCGTGTCCCGATACCGTCTGCCTGCAACAGATCACGCGCAGCAAGGGCGATTTCCACCTCGGACCCCGTCGCCATGATGATCGCCTGACGTTTGCCGTCGGCATCGGCCAGCACATAGCCACCCTGCGCGGTCAGGTTCTTGTTGGTGTGGGTGGTACGCACAGTCGGCAGGTTCTGGCGCGACAGGGCCAGCACGCTTGGCGTGGTCTTGCTGGTCAGCGCACATTCCCAGGCTTCGGCCGTTTCGATCGTATCGGCGGGGCGGAACACATGGGTGTTGGGTGTGGCACGCAGCATCGCCAGATGTTCGACCGGCTGGTGTGTCGGGCCGTCTTCGCCCAGACCGATGCTGTCGTGGGTCATGACATAGGTCACCGGCACACCCATCAGCGCTGACAGGCGCATCGCGCCGCGTGCGTAATCGGTGAAACACATGAACGTGCCGCCATAGGCACGCGCACCGCCATGCAGCGCCATACCGTTCATCGCCGCTGCCATGCCGTGTTCGCGGATGCCGTAATAGATATAGCGGCCCTTGCGGTCATCGGGATGGAACACACCCATATCGCCGGTCTTGGTGTTGTTCGATCCGGTCAGATCGGCGCTGCCGCCGATAGTCTCAGGCATGATCGGGTTGATGACTTCCAGCGTCATTTCGGACGATTTGCGTGTCGCGACAGATGGCGCACTTTCAGAGATCTGCTTTTTCAGCGCACGGATGGTTGCGGCCAGTTTCTTGGGCGCATCACCGGCATAGGCGCGGTTGAATTCGGCCTGTTTGCCCGCTGAAAGCGCGGCAAAGCGGGTTTCCCAATCCTTGCGGGTTTCGGCACCGCGGGCGCCGATGGCCTGCCACTGGGCCAGCACGTCGTCAGCAACCTCGAACGCGCCCATAGGTGCGCCATACGCGGTTTTGGCGGCTGCCAGCTGTTCGGCATTGGTCAAAGCGCCGTGGCCTTTGGATGTGTCCTGCGCGGCATGGCCCAAGGCGATATGGGTCTTGCAGGCAATCATCGACGGGCGCGGATCGGCTTTGGCAGCAATGATGGCGGCGTCAATCGCCTTTGGGTCATGGCCGTCGATGGACTGGACATGCCAGCCAGCGGCGGCAAAGCGGGCAGGCTGGTCGGTGATGTCGGCAATATCGACGGTGCCGTCGATGGTGATGTTGTTGTTGTCCCAGAACACGACCAGATGGCCCAGTTTCTGCATACCCGCCAGACCGATGGCCTCGTGGCTGACGCCTTCCATCAGGCAGCCGTCACCGGCGATGACATAGGTGTGGTGGTTGACGATTTTACTGCCCCAATGGGCGCGCTGGATTTCCTCGGCAATGGCGAAACCGACCGAATTGGCGATCCCCTGACCCAGGGGGCCGGTGGTGGTTTCGATCCCGCGGGCATGGCCATATTCGGGATGGCCTGCGGTTTTCGCACCCCATTGGCGGAAATCCTTGATCTGCTGCAGGGTGATGTCTTCATACCCTGTCAGATACATCAGCGCATAAAGCAGCATGGACCCGTGACCTGCGGACAGGATGAACCGGTCACGGTCGGGCCAGTTTGGTACTTTGGGGTCAAAGTTCAGATGCTTTTCGAACAAGACCGTGGCGACATCGGCCATGCCCATCGGCATTCCCGAATGGCCGGAATTGGCGGCAGCGACCGCATCCAGTGTCAGGGTGCGGATGGCGGTGGCTTTCATCCAGTGGTCCGGGTGCGCATCGCGCAGGGCTGCAATATCCAAGTGGGCTTTCCTTCAGGCAAAGGTGAATGAATTCTATGACCTGCGTCATATCAGGGTCGCACCCAAGATCAAGCGCGACAGCTAAACCGTTCTTATTGCTTGGCGCATCCCGTTTGCTGCGATCCTTGTGATCGCTTACGCTGAAACAACGGGCCGCGATTCGCACCGCAAGGCGAAAAATCGCTGGTGCAGGATACGGGCCGGGTTGCAATTCTTGGCCATGTCAGGCCAATGCATCTGTAAGAAACTGAAAGGGCGGGCGATGGATGATGTGCGGCAATTAGGGGACCGGATCACGACTGCCCTTGACCGGATCCGGCATGGCATAGAGGCGCAGGCGAAATCCGACGCGGCAGGGGAATCGCTGTTCGATGCCTTGCAGGAAGAACGTGCCAAAAACAAAACGCTGATCGAACAGATCGAGCTTTATAAAGCCGATCAGGACCAGCAAATGGACAGCCTGACCGAACGGCTTGCCAGCCAGCAGACCCAGATGCAGGCGATGGATGACCAGTTGCACCGCTTGCGCGCATCGACCGACCAGCTGCGCGATGCAAATACAAAGCTGCGTCAGGGCGTGACAACCGAAGCGGTCAACGCGTCCCTTGTGGCCGAAGTTGAAGCCTTGCAAGCCCTGCGCGCTGCCGAAACCGCCGAGATCGACGCGATCCTTGCCGAACTCAAACCCCTGATCGAGGAGGCCGCACGTGCCACAGATTGAGATTTTTATCGGTGGCCGCACCTTCGAGGTCGCATGTCAGGAAGGCGAGGAGCATTTCCTGCATTCCGCCGCCGCCATGCTGGACGCCGAAGCATCGACACTGGCCGAGCAGATCGGCCGCTTGCCCGAAGCGCGGATGTTGTTGATGGCAGGGTTGTTGCTGGCCGATAAAACCGCCGGACTGGAAGAAAAGCTGAATCAGGCGCAGGTCGAGATGATCGAATTGCGCGCCGATCTGGACCGCGCCAAATCAAAGCCCACACCCGAACCACAGCGGGTCGAGGTGCCGGTGGTCCCGGCCGATGTTATCGATACATTGGCCGAAGTCGCTGCCAGAGCCGAAGCTCTGGCAGATCAGGTCGATGAAAAGCTGGGGTAATCAGGCGTTGGCCTGACGGATCTTTTCAGCGGCGTCTTTGTCGAAAGTCACGCCGCTGTCAGCGAACAATGTGTCAAGTTCACCCGACAGGGTCATTTCGGTGATGATGTCGCAGCCGCCGACAAATTCGCCTTTGACGTAAAGCTGCGGGATGGTGGGCCAGTCGGAAAATTCCTTGATGCCCTGACGGATTTCTTCGTCGGCCAGCACATTCACATCGGCAAATTCGACGCCCATGAAATTCAGCACCCCGGCCACACGGGACGAAAACCCGCATTGCGGCATGGATTTGGTGCCCTTCATGAACAATACGACATCGTTTGCGGTGATTGTTTCTTGAATTTGGTCTTTCGCGGTCATTCTGTGGTCCTTTGACAATGGTTTCAGGCGGGCGCTTTGGTGGTCAGCGCAAGGGCGTGCAATTCGCCATGGCTGCCGTCCATCCGGCCCTTGAGCGCGGTATAAACCGCGCGTTGTTGTTGCACCCTGTTGAGGCCACGAAAGCTTTCATCGATGACTTCGGCGGCGAAATGCGCGCCATCGTCACCTTGCACAGTGATTTTTGCCTGCGGGAAACTTTCGCGCAACAGCGTTTCGATCTCATGGGCGGTGATGGGCATCTGCGGTCCTTTTGACGTGTCGTGTCTAAGCTAGGTCTGATCGGGGCCGCAAACAAGGCGCTGCCTCCGGCGGGAGTATTTTGGGAAATAAGAAACGATCAGGCCAGCGCATTTTCAAAGCTTGTGCGATAGATTTGCGCAAGTTCCGCAAGCGGGGCGCTGTCGCTGCCAAAGCTGATCTGGTCGCCGCCCACCTTGCCGATCAGGGTAAGTGCCACGCCTGCCTGACCTGCGGCAACCATCAATGCTTCGGCCTTGTCGAAATTGCAGCCGACCAGATAGCGCGCCTGATCTTCGCCAAAAAGCGTTGGCGTGTCGCCGGCGTCAAGGTGGATACCGGTGCCTGCGGCCTCGGCCAGTTCAAACGCGGCAAGCGCCAGACCGCCATCGCCCAGATCGGTGCAGGTGGTGATCAGCTGCGCATTGGCGCGGATGAAATCGCCGTTGCGTTTTTCAGCCTCCAGATCGACGGGGGGCGGGGGGCCGTCGGCGCGCTGGTAAACTTCGGCCAGAAGCGCCGATTGACCCAGATGACCGCGGGTTTCGCCCACCAGCAGCAACAGATGCCCGTCGCGCAGATGCCCGCCGATAATCTGGTCGGGATGCGTGATGAGGCCGACAGCGCCGATAGTGGGGGTGGGCAGAATGCCCTTGCCGTCGGTTTCGTTGTAAAGCGACACGTTGCCCGACACGATGGGCATATCGAGCGCCTTGACAGCCTCGCCGATGCCTTGGATCGCGCCGACGAACTGGCCCATGATTTCGGGTTTTTCAGGGTTGCCGAAATTCATATTGTCGGTCGTGGCCAGCGGTTTTGCCCCAACGGCGGTCAGGTTGCGATAGGCTTCTGCGACAGCTTGTTTGCCGCCTTCCACCGGATCGGCCATCACATAGCGCGGGGTCACGTCGGATGTGAACGCCAACGATTTATCGGTGCCATGCACCCGCACGATGCCTGCGCCAAATCCCGGAATGCGGGCGGTGTCGCCCATCACTTGGCTGTCGTATTGTTCGTAGACCCATTGCTTGCCCGCGTAATTGGGGCTGCTGATCAGGGCCTTGAGCCCGTCGATCGGGTTGACGCCGACGATATCGCCCAAGGGGGGCTGGGCCGGTGTCGGCACCCATGGCCGGTCATATTCGGGGGCGGAGCCTGACAGCGTGGCCAGTGGCAGGTCTGCCATCACTTCGCCTTTGTGGACGACGATGAAACGATCCTCGGCAATGGTTTCGCCGACGATGGCGAAATCCAGATCCCATTTGACAAAGACGGCGCGCGCCTCGGCCTCAAGTTCGGGGCGCAGGACCATCAGCATGCGTTCCTGGCTTTCCGACAGCATCATTTCATAAGCAGTCATGCCGGTTTCGCGCTGCGGCACATCGTCAAGGTTCAACCGGACGCCAAGGCCCCCCTTGTCGCCCATTTCCACGGCGGAGCAGGTCAGGCCAGCGGCCCCCATATCCTGAATGGAAATCACGGCACCTGTGGCCATCAATTCCAGCGTCGCTTCCATCAGGCGTTTTTCGGTGAAGGGGTCGCCGACCTGTACGGTGGGGCGCTTTTCCTCGATCGTGTCGTCGAATTCGGCGGATGCCATGGTCGCGCCGCCTACACCGTCACGGCCCGTTTTGGCGCCAAGGTAGACGACGGGCATCCCAACGCCAGAGGCGGCGGAATAGAAAATCTTGTCCGCATCGGCGAGGCCAGCAGCAAAGGCATTTACAAGGCAGTTGCCGTTATAGGCGGGGTGAAACCGCACTTCGCCGCCCACGGTCGGCACGCCGAACGCATTGCCATAGCCGCCGACGCCCGCGACGACGCCATTGACCAGCTGGCGGGTTTTGGGGTGATCTGGTTCGCCAAAAGACAGCGCATTCATCGCCGCGATGGGCCGTGCGCCCATGGTGAACACATCGCGCAGGATGCCGCCAACGCCTGTCGCCGCACCCTGATAGGGTTCGATATAGCTGGGGTGATTGTGGCTTTCCATCTTGAAGACCACAGCCTGCCCGTCGCCGATATCGACGACACCTGCGTTTTCGCCGGGGCCGCAGATGACCTGCGGGCCGGTCGTGGGCAGCGTGCGCAGCCATTTTTTCGAGGATTTGTACGAACAATGTTCGTTCCACATCGCCGAAAAGATGCCCAGTTCAGTAAAGCTTGGGGTTCGCCCGATGATATCAAGGATGCGCTGATATTCGTCAGGCTTGAGCCCGTGTGCGGCGATCAGTTCATCGGTAATCTGTGGTTCTTGCGACATCTGTGATGGTCCCCCGGAAACTTGGCCTGTCTTTACGCGATCAGGGGCGCGGGGAAAAGCCGCAATTCTGCAAGGCTTTGTGCAAAAAAAAGCCGGGCACAAAGGCCCGGCAAAGTCCAACAGGGAGGTGAAGGTGATGCGCGATTACGCAGCATTGCCTTCGAGTGAACAGATAGGGCGCGTTTTTTAAGCGATCAAGGAAAAATCCCCTGATGGTTGTGCATTGCCGTTATGTGTTGCGCGCATAGCTCAGTGCCGCGCGGTTGAATTGGCGGCGTAGCGGACCCCAGAAAGTCGGCAAATGCGGGATCAGCCCTGCGTGGTTTCGCGGATTTTGCGACGGTGGGCGAAAATTTCGTCCTGCACAAAATCGCGGAAGGCCGAGATGCGTTTGGACTGGCGCAATTCCTCGGGGTAGGCAAGGAAAACGGGGACTTCGCCGCTTTCCAGTTCGGGCAGCACGCGGACCAGATCGGGGAAATCTTCGATCACGTAATCGGGCAGCACGCCGATACCGATATTGTTCAGCACGCCTTGCAGCACGCCGAAATAATTGTTCACGGTGAACAGATGCTGGATATCCACGCTTAGCAAATGCTGGATCAGTGTCGCCCCGGCGGAAACCTGCACCGAATTCAGGCTTTGGCAGACCAGCCGGTGATCTGTCAGATCGGCCAGTGCTTCGGGGGTGCCGTTCTTTTCCAGATAGGCGGGTGACGCAAACAGGCGCATCCGCACCGACATCAGCCGTTTGCGGATCAGATCGGCCTGTGACGGTTCTTTCATACGGATCGCGACGTCGGCTTCGCGCATCGGCAGGTCCAGCACGCGTTCTTCCAGCATCAGGTCGATTTTCAGATCGGGATAGGTTTCAAACAGTTTTGGCAGACGTGGCGCCAGCCAGAGCGTGCCGAAACCTGTGGTTGTGGTGACACGCAGGTCGCCAAACACTTCTTCCTCGCTGTCGCGGATGCGGGCAGAGGCGGTTTCAAGACGCTTGTTCATCGACTTGGTCGCGTCGAACAGCAATTCGCCCTGTTCGGTCAGAATCAAACCACGCGCATGGCGGTGGAAAAGTGTGGTGTTGAGTGATTCTTCCAGCGCACGAATTTGTCGGCTGACCGCAGATTGCGACAGATGTAGTGTATCGCCCGCATGGGTCAGTGACCCTGCGTCGGCGACGGCGTGAAAGATTCTTAGCTTGTCCCAGTCCATCTTGCGCTTTCGTTGCGTTTGTTACCGCTGACATACACCATATATTATGCCGATGCAGCAAAAGGTTGTGCCTCTTTATGCGGCAATTTTTGTCTTTGTAGGTCAGCATCTTTGACCTATGCTGGTGGTATCAGCGCTTGGGAGGGTGTCAGATGAGCCGTCACGAAATATCACTCAACGATCGTTACGATTTAGATAAGTCGCCGGTGCTTTTGAATGGCACGCAGGCGCTGGTCCGGCTGATGCTGATGCAAAAGGCACGTGATGCGCGGGCAGGGCTGAATACGGCGGGATATGTGACGGGCTATCGCGGATCGCCGCTTGGCGCTGTCGATATGCAGATGACGCGCGCCAAATCCGTGCTGGACGATGCCAATGTCACCTTCCAACTGGGCCTGAACGAAGATCTGGCCGCCACCGCCCTATGGGGCAGCCAGCAGGCCGAATTGCGCGGTGAAGGCCGCTATGACGGTGTGTTCGGCCTGTGGTACGGCAAAGGCCCCGGCGTGGACCGGTCCGGTGATGTGATGCGCCATGCCAATATGGCTGGCACGTCGCCGCATGGCGGTGTCATCATGGCGATGGGCGATGACCATACCGGCGAAAGTTCCACCACCCTGCATCAATCCGACTGGGCGATGGTCGATGCCTATATGCCGATCGTGTCGCCTGCGGGCGTGCAGGAAATCCTTGAATATGGCCTCTATGCTTGGGCCTTGTCGCGCTATGCGGGGGTCTGGGTCGGTCTTAAGACCATGAAAGACACGATCGAGGTGACATCCGTGGTCGAGGCCGACCCTTACCGTGAATTCGTCACGCCTGATCTGGACCTGCCCGAGGGTGGCTTGAACATCCGTCTGGTCGATACCCCGCAATTGCAAGAAGCGCGGATGATCGACCACAAACGCTTTGCCGCCGAGGCGTTCAGCCGCGCCAACCGCATGGACCAGCGCAAATGGGGCAAGGCAGGGGCCAGGATCGGCTTTGTCGCGGCGGGCAAGAACTGGCTGGACCTGCAACATGCGTTGGCCCTGCTGAATATCGACGCGGCAGAGGCGATCCGCCTTGGCATCACCACCTATAAGGTCGGGCAGGTCTGGCCTTTGGATATGGCGTCGTTCCACGACTGGGCCGAAGGGCTGGACCTGATCATCGTGGTCGAGGAAAAGCGCAAACTGATCGAGGTGCAGGTCAAGGAAGCCTTGTTCGACGACCGTAATGGCCGCCGCGTCTATGGCTGGCACAAGGGCGACGAACATTCCGAAGGGCGCAGGGAAGAGATTTTCCCGACCCGCGCCGCGCTCGACCCGATCTGGATTGCCGAAAAGATCGGCGGGATTTTGATCGAGGAAGGCTGTGGGTCCGACGGGATCAGCGCAGGCATGGCCGCCTTGGCCGACGCACGGCGCGCCGATAACGCGCCGGAACTGGCGGCACGTCTGCCTTATTTCTGTTCGGGCTGCCCGCATAATTCATCGACCAAGGTGCCCGACGGCAGTCGCGCCTATGCGGGCATTGGCTGTCACTACATGGTGCAATGGATGGACCGTGACACGGTCGGGTTCACCCAGATGGGCGGCGAGGGTGCGAACTGGGTGGGCGAGGCGCCGTTTTCCACCCGTGACCATGTG
>PUNR01000294.1 GCA_003551805.1 Loktanella sp. | reverse complement strand
CTTGTCGAGCGCAATGGCGGATATGAGCTGCAAGCCGAGTTACCTGGGATGACCGGGGACCAGATCGAGGTCAAACTGGCCAACGGTATCGTCACGATCAAGGGCGAGAAATCGTCCGAGCGCGTCGAGGATGAAGACGATTACCACCTGCGCGAACGCAGCTTCGGCGCGTTCCATCGGTCGTTCCGCCTCCCGACCAATGTTGATTCGGACAAGATCGTAGCGCGTTTCGACAATGGCGTGCTCAAGGTGAGCCTGCCCAAGTCGGCCGCTGCAATTCAGGAAGAGCGCAAGATTGACATCAAAGTGGCCTAAGGTTCTTGATCAATCATATTTCGCGCTGATCGCCACTTCGTCCCCGCCTGTTCATCGCCGGGGACAGGCTCTGGCCAGTATTGCAAGCCGCAGCTGAACAAAGGTTTCCGCGAAGTCGCGGTGGCATCTTATCAGACTTTCACGGGTAGGTTCCGCACTTGTGCTCCAAGTGGTTCTGTTCATTGATGAAGGTCATCGCTGATCCGGGCAGGGCGAAAATCCACATCAAGGTGTGAATGGATTTCCGTCGGGCCAGGGCTGAATGCTGTCCCTAAAAAGCAAAATGCCGGACCGCCACGAATTTCGTACGGTCCGGCAAGATACCCTGAGCGAGCGGCGTGTGGGACAGGTTTCGGGGCAGACGGCGCACAATCGTACCGGGCAAGATCATATGGCAGTAAATGTACCGGATTAGCATTGACCGCGGTCATCAGCGACAGGCAATTTGTGGTCAGTAGCGGTCATCGCCGGGCTTCGTTCGGTTCGGACAAAGTGGGAAAGACGCGGCAAGTCGGGTATTTCGAAATGCTTGGGACCGCGCGCACGGATCAGTCCGGCGGCACCCAGCTTCGCGATGCTCCGACAGACGGTTTCTGCCGTGGTGCCAAGGTAGGCGGCGATGTCCAGACGTGACAATTGCATCGTCAGAATTCCGCCGCCCGACGGAAGCGGCTGCCACGGCATGATCGCGCAACAATCCGACAGAAACAGCGCGACACGCTCGTCCGGTCGCAACGCCGCGAGCGCCCAAACGTGTTCACGCAGCCGATCAGCCACACGTTGGCGGGATGCCAGAACGGCAAGGCGGTATCCGCGGCTTTCATTCAGCATACTGTCCGACTTGGTGCGGGTCATCCGACAGATGCGTACGTCAGTCGCACTTTCGATTTCGACAAAGTCGGAGATCTGCGAAAACTCGATAATGTCGCCTGGAAAAAGCAAACTGATAATCTGCCGGTGGCCATTCGTGCGGTGGTGACAGATGCGCAAAAGCCCTGCGACAAGCACCGCGAGTTGCGAATTACTGCCAACCACCGGGCGACCAGCCGGTAAATTCTGAATGCTATGGTGCGCCGCCAAGGCAGGCCAGGCGTGGCGAGACGTCGTGGGCAGTGGCAAGACCCATCTACCCACTCTGTTAGGTGGATCCGCTTGCTGAGGAAAGTTCCTGATATTGGACATTCTCGTCATGACAACCCCGCGACTCGCTTGGGCAGCATCATCCCATATCCGTTGCGTCGGCCTGTTGACCTGCGTCAACGAACAATCCGAATAGTGGCCTAATTGTGTTACCATGGTCATTATTTGGAAACAATTTACGAAGTGGATACATTATGGATCAAGTCTCCGAGCAGGACTTGCGGTCTCTTCTCAAGTTCAATCACCAACAGATCAGAATGGCGCTCGACAAGCTAGGGCAAGATGTGCTGCGGGAACTTGCCACCAATGCGTATCTACAAGACTTGCCTGAAGACGAGATCGTTGAGACAGAGGGGGTCGTCGGAGAAAAGGTTGGGTATCTGCTGAAAGGCGCGCTTGCGATGATCAAGCACGCGCAAGACGGTAACGCTCATATTGTCGGGCTGCTACTGCCAACCGATCTGTTCGGACGACTGACACAGGATGCGACGCCACACCGGCTTGTTGCGGTTGCGCCGTCCCGTATCCTGTACTTTGACCGCGCCGATTTCGATACCATGCTGCTGGCGCATCCCGAACTGGAACGGATGTTCCTGATCTCCGTTCTCGACGATCTCGATGCAGCGCGTGACTGGATTCTCTTGCTGAGCGGGACCAGCACGGTCGATCGTGTGGCGGCTTTTCTGGTTATGCTCGCACAGCGACCGGACGTGCAGCGTTTCCCGACCTCGCCGCTTCGCCGCACGGTCAGACTGCCGATCAATCGAAAGCATCTGGCGGGCGCACTGGCGATCCGCCCCGAATCCCTGAGCCGCGCACTGCACAAATTGGCGGATCAAGGCCTGATCCGGATTATCGATCCTGCAAACTTCGAAATCATGGATTTGGACGCACTTTGTGATGCATCAAGCAAAGATGCCGTCCCGAGCGGTATGGGTTCTATAAGAAAAAGTTCGTAACAGTTGCACGCAACTTCCGCCATAGAGACAAGATCAGCGTACGTTCCATGATCTGACCCCCTCGGTTGTTGCAACGACATAAGGCGACAATGGACAGTAAAGTGATTAGACTTGTTTCTTGAAAACACAGAAAGCCGCCGGACATTGCTTAGTAATCCACAGTTTCCTGTGGCCCTATTGCGCTTGTCCGGCGGTCCCCGATCAACAAGTCTCTTTGCAATTTCGGTTCTTCGTTTCGAGTGCTGCGCCTTGCAACGTTTTCGAGTGACGTTTCTCCGAGTTTGCTCCTCCTGTCGATGTAGTCAGACTGCCTGATTCTAACCGTTCACTCATTGATTGCCGTCAACGGGGAACTTGATTTTTGGGGTTGCCCCGTTCGGAGCAGGCAGCGCCAGTGTCACCGCCAAAGCTCCCGAAGAGGACCGCGCATGGCATTGCTGACCTGCTCGATCTCTCCCATCGAAACCTTGCGCCGCAACAGGTCGAATACGGCGACAACAGCAGCTTCGGGATTTTCGAGTGGTCGTTTTCTGAATTTTTCCGAGACTCTTTTCAAGAAATCCGCCTTGTTGCGGGGGCGAACCGGTGTCTTGGAAGGGTCCCATCCAGTATAGTAAATGCCCCGAATGATGAGGGGTAATTGCGCCGCCAGATCCGCCGCTTCATCGACCCCCAGATAATCCCTTATCGCCTGCAAGGTTTCCGACAAAAGCAGATATGCCCGCCCTTTTTCGTCCCACTCTAAGTCGTCACAGAGCAGATTGATCCATTCTGCAACTACCTGAGGAGCTGCGTCTATCGCGGTATGGCCAGTAGGTCTCATCAGCGTCCTCCATTGTTGGCTTGCAGGAAATATGCAGGTTCCAACGGCACCGACATTGACGGCTATCAATGTCAGAGGTGCCAAAAAGCCGGACCTTGGGACGATCGCCAGTCAACGGAGGATAGCGGAAGAGGTGATAACGACCTTAAGGGCCGTCAGCCTCTGGGGGCGTATTATCTCCGTTCCATGTTGTCCTCTCTATCGCGAACTCCTTGGTGACCGTGGAAGGTGTCAGATCGCTTCCATGGCCGCGTCT
>PUNR01000390.1 GCA_003551805.1 Loktanella sp. | reverse complement strand
GGGGCGGTTCACGTTCGCGCGGGATGGTGCGGTGCGAAAGCCCAGATCCATCAATTCGGTGACCCGTGCATTCCGCGCAGCCTGCGAAGTGCCGCCAAAGACGGTCGCGATAATGCGTTGATCGCCGCGCTGTGCCGAGGCCACGAGCGTAAAGCCGGCCGCATTGGTAAAGCCGGTCTTGATCCCGTCACCGCCTGGGTACGAATCCAGCCAGCGGCGGTTGGTGTGCTGAACGGTGGCCATGCCCGCATCGGCGGTACGGCGTGAAAACAGGTTATAATATTGTGGAAAGTCGTAAATCACATGGCGGCCAAGGATCGACATGTCGCGCGCTGTCGACAGGTGGCCAGATTGTGTCAGCCCGTGTGCGTTGCGAAATGTGGTGTTGGTCATGCCCATCGCGGCGGCGGTGCGGTTCATGCGCGCAGCAAACGCTTCTTCCGAACCCGAAATCGCGATACCGATTGCGGTTGCCGCATCATTTGTTGACCGCACAGCAGAGGCGCGGATCAGATAACGAAGCCGTATTTTCTGGCCCGGCCGCAGCCCCAGTTTCGACGGTGGCTCGTTTGCGGCTGCTGCTGTGACCGTCACCTCGGTATCAAGGGTGATTTCGCCACGTTCAATCGCCTGAAATGCCACATAAAGTGTCATCATCTTGGTCAGTGATGCTGGATGCAGGCGGGTATCGGCGTTTTGTTCGTGCAACACCTCGCCGGTGCGGGCATCCATGACCAGCGCCGCATAGGGTGCTGCCATAACGCGGACCGGTGCGATCGCGAAGATGAAGATCAAAATGCAAAGATACAGCCCGAATTGGGCCACTTGTCCCTGACGACGTGCCATGTCGTATGCCTCTTACTGCCTCTGGTTCCGGATTTTTCCGGTAACCTTGTTATTATCCAAAAACGCTAACACAAGTTTACCGCATCGAAAATACCTTAAATTCAAAGACTTTTGCATTGATTATCAGGCGCTGGGAGAAGATGTGGTAGGTCGCGCCCGTCAAGCCGCAACATCGGCGACAGGCGGTTTTCCTCTTTATCGGGTGATCCCCTTTTCTCTGGGCGGGCATAGGTTATATGTTAGGCCAACCAGACAGGAATGTTGATGAACGAACCGTTTCACATGATGGCCGACAAAACAGACCGCGACGACGGCAACATTGGTGTTGCGCTTGAGACAAAGCCGAAAACCAAACGCCCGCCGATGTACAAGGTTCTGATCTTGAACGACGATTTCACGCCGATGGAATTTGTCGTGCATGTGCTGGAACGGTTTTTTGGTCTATCGCATGCGCAGGCCTTCGAACTGATGCTGACTGTGCACAAAAAAGGCGTTGCTGTTGTCGGTGTTTTCAGCCACGAGATCGCTGAAACCAAAGTGGCGCAGGTGATGGATTTTGCCCAACGTCACCAGCACCCGCTGCAATGCACGATGGAGAAAGAATAGCGCGACCGCGTTATTCGAAACATAATGTCACAATCCCGCCTCAGCACAGCCATCCAAGACGGCCTTCTGGTCTTGCCCGCAGGCAGCATCACGCTGATGCGTCCGCCTGCACAATATGACGTGGCTGAACTGCCGCGCGATGATTTGCGCATCCTGCACAGTTTCTATCCTGATGTCGCCGACTGGCAGGGCGCTGGCTATCTGGTCACACAAGACATGACCAAGACCACGACAGCCATCGTGATCCTGCCGCGGTCCAAGGCGCTGGCGCAGGCGATGATCGCGCAGGCCTGTGCCATGGCCGATCTGGTGATCGTCGATGGCCAGCGCACGGATGGCGTGGACAGCCTGTTCAAATCCTGCCGCAAGCGTCTGGGCGATCTGCCCGCTGTGACCAAGGCGCATGGCCGGCTGTTCTGGTTTCCCGCAAGCGATGTTTTTGCAGATTGGGCAGCGGGGCCACCTGAAAAAGGCGCACATGGGTTCTATACGGCTGCCGGTGTGTTTTCAGATGGCGCGGTTGATGCAGGCTCTGCGCTGCTTGCAGCCGCGCTGCCGCCGAAACTGCCTGCGCGGATGGCCGATCTTGGCGCCGGTTGGGGGTATCTGTCGCAGGCGGTTCTGTCGCGCACCGGTGTTGCCGCACTTGACCTGATCGAGGCAGAAGCCCAGTCGCTTGATTGCGCCCGGCTGAACGTGACCGACCCGCGTGCCAGCTTTCACTGGGCCGACGCATTACACTTCGCGCCAAAACCGCTTTATGACGGGATCGTCATGAACCCGCCTTTTCATACAGGGCGTGCCGTGGACACAGGGCTGGGGCGGGGTTTCATTGCGGCGGCGTCCCGCTTGCTTGCGCCGCATGGCAAGCTTTGGATGGTCGCAAACCGCCATTTGCCTTATGAAGCCACAATGTCCGAATATTTCCGCAATGTGGATATCATCGGCGGCAATGGCGCGTTCAAGCTGTTTCACGCCACCAAACCAAAACGCTGACAGCGGTCAGGAGCACCGGAATGTCCTTTTCCATCAGCGGCAAAACCGCAATCGTCACAGGGGCGGCCAATGGCGTGGGTCTGGCCATCGCGCGGCATTTTGCCGAAGGCGGCGCCAATGTTGTCTTTGCCGATATGGATGAAAAAACCCTGCGCCACGAAATGGGCGAAGAGGCCGAGAAAACTCCCAATATCCGGCTGTTCGCAGGTGATCTGCGCAAAAAGCTGACGATCACCAATCTGGTGTCCACGACGATTGACGCGTTTGAGAGGATCGACATCCTTGTCAATGCATCGCGACAGGTGCTGACCACCGACGCTCTGGACCCCGACGACACCACGATGGACGAACTTTGGCAGCAAAACACCCTGACAGCGATGCGGGTCAGTCAGGCTGTCGCACGGCGGATGATCAAACAGGCAGGCAAAAGCAACAGCGCCGCGAATGGTTCGATCGTGAATATCAGCTCGATCGCGGCGCGGCGCACCCATGCTGATCTGCTGGCCTATTCGGTCAGCTGTGCCGCCCTTGACCAGATGACGCGGTCCATGGCGGTATCATTCGCGCCACACGGGATCAGGGTCAATGCCGTGGCCTTTGGCAGTGTGATGAGCGCGAGCCTGAAAGGGTCGCTCAAAGACCACGACGACATGCGCGATGCGATATTGGAAAACACCCCGCTGCACCGGATCGCAAGCCCCGGCGAAGTATCGGATGCCGTGCAATACCTTGCCTCTGATGCGGCAGGGTTTGTGACGGGGCAGATCGTCACGGTTGATGGTGGCCGGACCCTGATTGATCCGGCCTGTGTGTCAGCGCATTAATTATTCTGGGTAGGTCGCAATACATTGCAGCACGACCTGATCTGACATCGCCTGCTGCTGTGCGCGGCGTTCGACCAGTGAATTCAGCTTGGCACGTTCAGCGTTCAGATCGATCGCGACGGGCCGGTTGCTGGTCACCGTCCGGGTTTCATCACATGGATAGCGAAAGGTTGATCCGTCACTGTTTTCGCCGCGACAGGTGCGCCTGACGGTGCGGACATCCTGCTGTTCAACCAGCGCATAGCCGCGTGCTAGGTTGCCCTGCGTTTCGGTCACAAGGTTGTTGAGAACCCGCAAATCGCGGGTCGCGTCGCTGATGCATTGCTCGCGCGGAGTTGCGCAGGCGGCAAGCGCGACAAGGGGCAGGATGATCAGGGCAGGGCGCATCGGCTTCTCCGGTTTTGATCTGGCACATCGGTCTGTGTGCGGTATGTTGTGCAACGATATCACGTTATTTCGACATTAGCAGGACAAGGCGCATAAATGGCAGAAGATTTCGCACCCCAGAAAGCCAAGGCATCGGCATGGTTTCGCACATTGCGCGATCAGATCGTCGCATCATTTGAAGCGCTTGAGGACAGCCATGCCAGCGATGCACCCGCTGGCCGATTCGAAGTCACAGACACCAGCCGCCATGCCGATGACGGATCAGACGCCGGTGGTGGTTTAATGTCAGTGATGCGCGGCGGGCGTGTGTTTGAAAAGGTCGGTGTGAACATCTCGACCGTTTATGGCAAGTTGGGTGATGCCGCCCAACGGGCAATGGCCGCGCGCGGCGTGCCCGGCATGGCAGATGATCCGCGGTTCTGGGCTTCGGGCATTTCGCTGGTCGCACACATGCAAAACCCGCATGCGCCTGCGGTCCATATGAACACACGGATGTTCTGGACGCCGCATGCTTGGTGGTTCGGCGGCGGGTCGGACCTGAACCCTTGCATCGAATATGCCGAGGATACGGCGCATTTTCACGCCACCCAAAAGGCCCATCTGGACCCGCATGGCGCTGACCACTATCCGCGGTTAAAAGAATGGGCGGACGAATATTTCTATATCCCCCACCGCAACCGCGCGCGCGGCGTGGGCGGCATTTTTATGGATGATCACTGCACCGGTGACTGGGACGCGGATTTCATCCTGACCCAGGATATCGGCAAGGCTTTTCTGCCGGCTTACGTGCCGCTGGTCGAAAAACGCCGTGACACACCGTGGAATGACGCCGACAAAGATACACAACTGATCCACCGCGGGCTTTATGCAGAATACAACCTTGTCTACGACCGCGGCACCAAATTCGGCCTGACAACAGGGCACGACGCGAATGCCGTCCTGATGAGCCTGCCACCGCTGGCTAAATGGGTGTGAAACAGCAGCGGCACCACAAAGGTGCCGCCCCAATCGTCCGAGCATAAATATCCCCGCGCGGCGCGCTTCGGCGGAGCCGAACAAGGGGCTCTGCCCCTTACCCCGGAGTATTTTGGGAAATAAGAAGACGCAGGCGGCGTCTAGTTACCACGCAACGTGTCGATCATCAGCTGGACGTTAGCGGGGTCTGCCTCTGGTGTGATGCCGTGGCCAAGGTTGAAAATATGCGCGCCACCTGACAGCGCATCCCGGATCCGGCGGGTCTCGTCTATCAGGCCCTGACCGCCGGTGACCATATGAGATGATTTCATATTGCCCTGCACACAGCCGTCAGGTTGCACATTGTCTGCGACCCATGCCGCATCGACACCGTCATCGACGGCGATGCAATCGGCCCCTGTTGCGGCATGAGTGCCGATGTACTTTGTGCCCGCGCCGCGCGGGAAGGCGATGACCGGAATACCCGGGTGCTTTTCTTTTAGTGCAGCAGTGATCCGCTGCATTGGCTTGATCGAAAATTCTGTAAAATCATCGCCTTGCAATGAACCGGCCCAGCTATCGAAAAGTTTGACACATTCCGCGCCTGCCTCGATCTGTTTGGACAGATAGGCGATGGTCCCTTCGGTCAACCGGTGCATGATGCCTTCGAACACCGGACGGTTGGCGGCTTTCAGCGCGTGCGCTGGACCTTGGTCCGGCGTTCCCTGACCTGCGATCATATAGGTCGCCACTGTCCATGGCGCGCCGGCAAATCCGATCAGCGTGGTTTCTTTGGGTAATTCTTCGGACAGGATTTTCACTGTCTCGTAGATCGGGTTCAGTGTTTCGTGGATTTCTTCGACGGGCTTCAGCCGGCCCAGTTCCTCGGCTGTGGTGATTGTGGACAGCCGCGGGCCTTCGCCGGTGACAAACCACAGATCAGCGCCCAGCGCCTGCGGCAACAGCAGGATATCCGCGAAAAGAATCGCCGCATCAAAATCATAGCGCCGCAAAGGTTGCAGCGTGACTTCGGCTGCCAGTTCAGGGTTATAGCAAAGCTTCAGAAAATCCCCTGCCTGCGCCCGTGTCGCGCGATATTCGGGCAGATAGCGCCCCGCTTGCCGCATCATCCAGATCGGAGGAGTGGGAAGTGTTTCGCCCGCCAGGGCCCGGAGGATCGTCTTTTGCTGCGCCATATTCTGTCCTTTTTTATCCCGCCTGTCGTCCCAATTGCGGTTGATCTTGTCAAGGGAGTTGTCAGGCCAAGTTGACACGTCTAACAATCGCGCCATGAACATATCCATGCCAACCCCCGCTTCGCCCTTCAATATTGGAACCCGTGGTTCGCCGCTGGCACTTGCGCAGGCGTACGAGACCCGTGCGCGGCTGATGGCGGCGTTCGATCTGCCCGAAGATGCCTTTGCCATCTGCGTGATCAAGGTCACTGGCGATGTGATTCAGGACCGCGCGCTGAAAGACATCGGCGGCAAGGGGCTGTTCACCCGCGAGATCGAAGAGGCGTTGCTGGACGGCAGTATCGACATCGCTGTTCATTCGATGAAGGACATGCCGGTCGATCAGCCCGGTGGCCTGATGCTTGATACCTATCTGCCACGCGAAGACGTGCGTGATGCGTTTGTGTCGCTGACCGCCAAAGGGTTTGATGACCTTGAACAGGGGGCCGTTGTCGGCACATCGTCTTTGCGCCGCCGGTCGCAATTGCTGGCCAAGCGGCCTGATCTGAAGATCGTGGAATTTCGCGGCAATGTGCAGACCCGTCTGATGAAGCTTGGCAATGGCGTGGCAGAGGCGACTTTCCTTGCCATGGCCGGTCTGAACCGCCTGAATATGACAGATGTGCCGCGCACGGCCATTGCAGTCGAAGACATGCTGCCAGCCATCGCCCAAGGTGCTATCGGGATCGAGCGGCGCAACGACGATAGCCGTGCTGCCACCATGCTGGAGGCACTGCACGACGGCCCGACCGGTCAACGCCTTGCGGCGGAACGTGCGTTTCTGGCGCATCTGGACGGGTCTTGCGAAACGCCGATCGGGGGTCTGGCAGAACTTGATGGCGGTAATTTGCGCCTGCGCGGGGAAATTCTGCGCACCGATGGCAGTCAGGTGCTGACCGATGATGTAACCGGTGCAGTCGAAGACGGGGCCGAAATGGGCCGTGCGATGGCGGTTAAATTGCTGGAGCAGGCAGGCCCAGGATTTTTCGAGCATAGGTGAATTTTGCCGCAGTGCAGAAATAAAATGCTGCGTCACAGCATTTTGAAGGGAACCCTTTGGTTGACCATGCATTAATTGGTCAGCGCAAAGTGCGTTTTTTTCGAAGGACATAAAATGGGAAAGTCTCTGGCAGCGCAGATGCGCCGGATGCAACGCATGATGCGGCCCGCCAAGTTAAGTAAGAAAAGCCAATCGATCCTGATCGGCGCTGCGTTCAACCCTTTGGGCGTGGCAACGACCAAACGGCGCAAATCGCCCGCGAAATCGGCGGGGCTGACCACAACACGCGTCGCCAAGACGACGCGCAGCACAGAACCTGTCGCTGTCAGTAAAACTCACAAGTCAGGGCTAAACATCCCGCATGGCGCGCAATATCTGTCGCGCCGGCACCGCTGTGTGCAAGGCTCGCGGGGCTATAAGCTGTACTTGCCCGCCAGTGCCACGACAAAACCCAAAGGGCTGATCGTGATGCTGCATGGCTGCAAACAAGACCCCGACGACTTCGCCATTGGCACGCATATGAATGCGCAGGCCGAAAAACACGGGCTTGCCGTGGTCTACCCGGCGCAGTCACGCACGCACAATCCGGCCGGATGCTGGAACTGGTTCGCGTCCCGCCACCAGCAACGCGGCATGGGCGAGGCTGAAATTTTGGCGTCGATGACTCGCAAACTGGCGCGTGAATTCGGCATCGGTCGCGATCATGTCTATGTCGCTGGCCTGTCGGCGGGTGGTGCGATGGCGGCTATTCTGGTCGATGTCTACCCTGATGTCTTTGCGGCTGCGGGTATTCATTCGGGCTTGGCGCGCGGTGCTGCGCGTGATGTGCCCTCTGCCATGGCTGCGATGCGCAGGGGGGCTGCCGGTCATGTCATGGCCCATACCGATGCCCGCGCCGTCGGGCGGATCATTTTCCAAGGCGATGCCGACAGCACGGTGCATCCGTCCAATGCTGCCCATCTGGTCGCTTCTGCCCGCGGTGAAGGCGCCGAGGCGCACCGCGTCACACGTAAGGCGCTTAGCAAGATCAGCTATACCCGCAGCGAATTTGTTGCCAGCGGGCAGCATGGACCTTTGGAGGTCTGGATCCTTGAAGGGGCGGGCCATGCATGGTCGCGCGGCAGGGTCGCGGGGTCCTTTACTGACCCCAAGGGCCCTGATGCTTCGGCACAGATGGTGCGCTTCTTTCTGGCGACTTCCCGCTGACCTTGCGGCCTGTTTTGGAACTGATGCCGCGTGGCGTCGTTGTGTTTGTGTAATCGGGCTGACGCGAAAAACCTCGTCAGCCACCCTTGCAGGGGGCACCTGCTGTCGTTGTCCCGCATGGGACAAAGGAGACTAAAATGATTGATCACACAAACAACCCGAACCAAGCCGGCGGCGCATTCGATTTTTCGCGCGAAGGTTACAACCGCGTCGAAGTTCACGACATCACAACCAATGACGTGGAAAGCGCCACCGTTTACGGCCGCGACGACGAAAAAATAGGCGCTGTCAGCAACTTGGTGGTTGGTGCCGACGGTAAAATCACCCATGCGATCGTCGACGTAGGCGGTTTCTTGGGTCTGGGCGCACATCCGGTGAAATTGCCCTTCGGCGATTTGACCGTGCTGCGTGCGACTGACGGATCCGACGTGCGTGTCAATCTTGGCACGACCAAGGAACAGCTTGAAGCGATGCCTAAATACGAAGGCTAAGCCTGCGTAAATCGCGGAACAGATAAGGGCCGCGTGACACGTCATGCGGCCCTTTGCGCATCTGCCACAGGGCAGACCCCCTAATACGAGGAAATATCATGGACCGTTTAAGTATCTATCTGACTTTCATCGTCGGCTCCGTCACCACTGGCGCTTTGGTCATCGCTGTGCTTGTCATGGGCTGGTATTCCTGGCTTGCCATCGGCAGCGCGACCGCCGTTGGCTTTATAATAGCTTGGCCTGTCAGCTATGTTATTTCGCGCCGGATCAAACGGCAGGACAAAGGCTGGGATGAAACCCGGGTCGAGGGGCGCGAAACCCCGCTACCCAATCCTGCCGCCCCCGAAATTTGAACCACGCTTGCGGAATCGAACCGTTGGCATCTGCCGCTGTCGCGCCCCAAAGCTGCGTCAGGCAGGCGGTATCACCTTGCCGGGGTTCAGAATGCCCTGCGGATCAAGGGCTGCCTTGATCGCGCGCATTGCATCCAGCGCCACAGGGTCTTTGCGCCGTTTCATTGTGTCCAGCTTGGATACACCCACGCCATGTTCGGCGCTGAACGATCCGCCAAGGTCTTGCACCACATCTTCCACCGCCTCGACCAGTGCCTGCATCACAGCGGGGTCATTGCGGCTGATATAGCTGGTGTGGTGAATATTGCCGTCGCCCAGATGGGCTACCAATATTTCTTCGACGTCTGGATCAATCGCGCGCAGGCGCGGGGTCAGGGTGGGTTCGAACGCGGCGAGCTTGTCGAGAGGCAGGGCAATGTCAGTGTTAACGAAATGTCCGCCGAAAAAGGCGACTTGGCCTGCATCTTCGCGCCGTTTCCAGATTTGACTGCGTTGGGCCTCGTTCTGGGCGATCACCGCGTCCAGCAATGTGCCGTCTTCCAGCATCTGGCCAAGGATATCTTCCAGAACCGTGACTACCGGCACTTGTCCGTCAGGGCCGGGATGTGCGTCGCGGGCCATCGTGGCGGCAACCTCTATCATGATGTTGACGTCGTGATCCTGCGCAAAGGGTGGCGGCATATCGGGGAACATCTGGCGGTGTTTCGCGATATAGCTGCGCGGCATGTATTCAAACGCCTCGACGCCGCCGCCGGTTTCGTCCTGCAACCGGTGCAGCAAATGCAATGCATCGGTCAGTGACGGCACGGCGACCATCGCGGTGGCATAGGCCTGCGGCTTGGGAAGCAGTTTCAGAACTGCGGCGGTGATGATGCCCAGCGTGCCTTCGGCCCCGATCATCAGATTGCGCAGATCAAGGCCGGAATTGTCTTTGTGCAGCGCATTCATCAGGTTCATGATGCGGCCGTCGGCCAGCACGACCTCTAGCCCCAGACACAGGCCGCGCGTGCTGCCATAGCGCACAACATTCGACCCGCCCGCATTGGTGGACAAAAGCCCCCCGATCATCGCGGACCCGCGCGCGCCCAGCGTCAGCGGAAAGATCAGGTCATGCGCTGCGGCGGCGTCATGCAGGTTGGACAGAATCACACCGGCACCCACCGTGGCGGTGCGGCCAGTGGGGTTGATTGCGGTGATCTGGTTCAACCGTTCCACTGACAGCATCAACGCGCCGGTCGCCAGCGTCGCACCGGTCAGCCCCGTGCGCCCCGCACAAGGCACGACAGGCGTGCGGGTGGCATGGGCGATCTGCATGATCGCCGAAACCTCTGCGGTGGTCGTGGGGCGCAGCACGGCCAGCGGAGTGCTGGTATAGGCGCCGGTCCAGTCGGTGCCATAGGGGGCCGCGTCCTTGCCGGTCAGGATGCGGTCTGCACCGATGGCTGCGGCGATCTGGTCAAGGACGGACATGATAAACCCTTTCGTGTCGTTCGCGGCACGCTAAGGCGGTTTTATCTTCGGTGGAAGGGGGTGTGGTGGTGGCGTGGGGGAGACTTGAACTCCCGACCTATCGATTATGAGTCGATCGCTCTAACCAACTGAGCTACCGCGCCAAACCATGAGCGTCCGATTACGCAATGGGCGGGGGGGTGTCAAACCGATTCTGCCGATTTTCCCCCGCCGGTAGGGTGGATCATGATCCACCCTGCGTCAGTCATAGCGCAATTCTGTCGCCTTGCCGCGAAACACGGTATAGGCCAGCACCGTATAAGCCAGAATTGTCGGCAGAACAAAGCAGGTGCCGATCAGAATAATGAACAGGCTTTCAGGTGCGCTGGCGGATTCGTAGATCGTCAATTGTTCCGGCACCACATAGGGGTAAAAGCTGTACGCCATCCCGATAAACGCCAGAACCCAAAGCGATGACGCCGCAGCGAACGGCAACCATGACCACCGGTCAGCGGCAAATGGCATCCGCCGCAACATCCACCACAGCCAGACCACCAGCACCGCCGACAGGATCGGCAAAGGCGACAGATACAGCGCCTCTGGCCAGCTGAACCATTTGTCAAAGATCCGCGCGCTGACCAGCGGCGTTGCCGCCGAAATCAGCCCGATCCCCAGCACCAGCCCCCAGATACCGCCCTTGGCCCAGTCCACGGCCTTGCGTTGCAGGTATTCATCGGTCTTGTGGATCACCCATGTCGCCCCAATAAAGCTGTAGCCGACCGTTAGGAACACGGCTGTCAGCAGGCTGAACGCGGCATTGGCCAGCGTCCATTCCAAGCCCATGATGTACATGCCCAGCATGAAACCCTGCGACAGCGACGTCATCAATGACCCTGCAAAGAACGTATTGTTCCATAGTCTTTTGTGCGGGGCGGGGGCCTTGGCGCGAAATTCGAACGCGACACCGCGCATAATCAGCCCGACAAGCATGATCGCAACGGGCAAGTACAGCGCCGTCAGGATCGCGCCATGTGCGACCGGAAAGGCCACCAGCAACAACCCCACCGCCAGCACCAGCCAGGTTTCATTCGCATCCCAGAACGGGCCGATTGATGCGATCATGCGGTCTTTTTCGTCCTCATCGGCGAAAGGAAACAACACCCCCACGCCAAGATCGAACCCGTCCAACACCACATAGATCAGGATCGAAACCCCCATCAGCCCTGCAAAGACGAAAGGGAGCCAGATTGTGGGATCACCAAAAGTATTCATGTCTGCTTACTCCGCTGGCAGCGCTTTGGGCACGGCCTTGGGGGACGGTGCAACGCGGGTTCCGATCTCTTCACCGCGCGACATTTTCCGCGCCAGATAGAAGATCACATAGATATAGGCCGACAGCAGCAGCGCATAAACCACCAGATAGGCAATCAGCGTGCCCAGAACCATCGGGGCGGGGACATCGGCCACAGCCTCTGCCGTGGTCATCACGCCTTGGACCAGCCATGGCTGACGCCCGATCTCGGTGGTGTACCAACCGGCAAGGGTGGCGATCCAGCCGCTGAAGGACATGCCCACCAGCGCGTAAAGCATCGGCTTTGGCAGACCTTCGACCCCGCGCTTGCGGCGCATCATCATGAAACAGGCGGTCCAGCTTAGCAGCAGCATTGCGATACCGGTGCCGATCATCACACGGAAGGACCAGAACACGGGTGCCACCCTTGGGTGCAGGATCGTGCCATCTTCGGCGACAAAGTCGTTCAGGCCCTGCACCTCGCCATCCCAAGTGTGTGTCAGGATGTACGAAGCAAGGTTGGGGATGCCAATCTCGAACCGGTTTTCGCGCGCTTCCTGATCGGGCAGGGCGAACAGGATCAGGGGCACATTGCCACCGGTTTCCCAATGCCCTTCCATAGCGGCCACTTTCGCGGGCTGGAATTCTTTGGTGTTCAGGCCATGCATATCGCCCACCAGAATCTGGACAGGCATCAGCAATGCTGCAGCGACCAGTGCTGTTTTCAGTGCGACACGCACACCTTCGGTGCGCCCGCCGATCAGCCACCGGAAGGCACTGACACCTGCAATCAGGAAGCTGACAGTCAGGAAGCTGGCCAGCACCATATGGGTAAAGCGGTATGGCATCGAGGGGTTGAAGATGATCTCAAACCAGCTAGTAGCATGGGCGACGCCGTCGCGCATCTCGAACCCTTGGGGGGTATGCATCCACGAATTCAGCACGATGATCCAAAATGTCGACATCAGCGTGCCGAACGCCACAAGGAACGTGGCACCGGTATGCACCCAATTGGGCACACGGCTAAACCCGAACAGCATGATGCCAAGGAAAACAGCCTCAAGGAAAAAAGCGGTCATGATTTCGTAAGCCAAAAGAGGGCCTGCGATATTGCCAACGATTTCCATGAAACCCGGCCAGTTTGTTCCAAACTGGAACGACATGGTAATGCCCGACACAACGCCCATCGCAAAGGACAAGGCAAAGATCTTGACCCAGAACCGGTAGGCTTCCATCCAGCGGTCTTGGCCGGTCTGGTTGTAGCGGATCTTGAAGAACAGCAGGATCCACCCCAGCGCAATGGTGATCGTTGGAAACAGGATATGAAATGATATGTTCGCCGCAAACTGGATGCGGGACAAAAGGAGTGTTTCCATCATGTGCTTTCACCTTTACGCTTTGATTGCGCCTAATATATGCAAAATGGGCCTTATGTCATTGGGGTGCGACAGCAGGGCGCGGAACGTAAAAGGTTGAAATTCCAGCGCGAAACAAATGCAAAGCCAGCGTATCGCGGGCGTAATTTATGTAAACAAAAGGGCCAGAATGACCGGATTTCTGACGACACATGTGCTGGACACTGCCAATGGCGTGCCTGCTGGGGGCATGCAGATTGATCTGTACCGTCTGGAAGGCGCCGCACGCGTACATCTTGTGAAGATGACCACCAATTCCGACGGCCGCACCGACAGCCCCATCCTGCCTGCGGCCAGTTTCGCGGTGGGCCGGTACGAGCTGGTGTTTCAGGCGGGCAATTATTTCGGCCGCAGTGATGATCCGCGGTTTCTGGACGATATCCCGATCCGCTTTGGCATCAATGATCCGGCGTCGCATTATCATGTGCCGTTGCTGGTGTCGCCTTTCAGCTATTCCACTTATCGCGGCAGCTGACCGGCAGGGCGGCTGGTATCACCCGCCCCCCGGCGCAAACCGCCATGACGTGACCTGTTCATAGGTTTCGCCCGCCGCGATCTTGATCTGCGGAAAATGTGCGTTGTTGGGGGCGTCGGGCCAGTGCTGTGCCTCTATCGCAAGCGCATCATAGGCGGGGCGCCCGTCAAAAACCTGCAGCCCGGGCATATTGGTTGCCATGACCATGCGGGTGCCGGTCTGTCCGGTCAACCAAAGCACATCGCGTGGCGGTGTGATCGTGTCGGATAGGCAGAAATTATGGTCCAGCGCAGGTGTCTGCGCCCCGATCACCGGCCCTTCGCGAAAATCCATACCGGTGCCGGTGACATCTTCCACATCGCCGGTCGGGCAGGTGGCGGCGTCAATCGGCAGATAGTGGTCGGCTGCGATCTTCATGCGGTGACCGTGCCAAGTCGCTGATCCGTCAAGGTTCCAATAGCTGTGGTTGGCGAAGTTCATCACTGTCGTCGTATCGCTGTCTGCCGTGATCGTCAGTGTCAGCGTTGCGGGTGCGGTCAGCACAAACTGCGCCATGACCCGGCGTTTGCCCGGAAGTCCCGCCATCCCGTCAGGCATATCCAGCGCAAGCGTTGCGGTCGAATCCGTCACTTCAACCACGTCCCAGACCTGCGCATGCGTGCCTTCGGACCCTGAATGCAGATGTCGCGCGCCGTCTTCGTTGCGTTCCAGTTCGTACATCATCCCGTCCAGCCGCACCCGCGCCGTGCCGATCCGGTTGGCAATCGGGCCGACGATGGCCCCGTGATACAGCATTGCACCTTCGTAATCAGCCAGATCGTCCGATCCGGTGGTCAACGCATGATCCACACCCGCCAGCCGGACATCCTGCACCCGCGCGCCGTAGGTCAGCAGGGTCACCGACAGATCGCCTGCATGTAGCGTGATCGCGTGGGCCGTTTTGCCCGCCTTTGTCGTGCCGAAAACCTGCATCACAACGCCTCCCAATGCACACCTGCCGCAGGCACGATGGTGCCATTCCAGACCTGTGCATCCGGCGCGTAATTGAACACAAACCGGTGTGTGGCAGTTTCCCTGATCCGCAGACCATCGGGCAAGGTATAGCTGGGCAAATCCAGCGCATCGCACAGCCCGCCAATGATCGCGTCAAAGGTTGCGTCATCCGGCCAGCCCGCCAGATAGCGCAGGTTGTCGCCACCCATGATCGCGGGCTGGCCTGCCTTGGTGGACAGATGGACGGGGGCATTGCCTTCCAGATGCTCGAACCAGTGCCGGAAGGTGCCGCCGCCTTGCAGCTTGATCTTGGCATTGGGCGGGATGCTTTCGGTCAGCACGACCGACACATCGGTGTCAGGCAGATCAGGCCCCAGCGGATTGGGGATTGCCAGTTCATCAGTCTTAGTGTCCGAACGCGGGCCGATCAGGGCTGTACCTTTGAACGCTGCCAAGGCGCTGCGCAAAGGTGCGCTGATCGTCATCAACCCCGGTGCCAACACAAGCTTATAGGCCGACAAATCCGCGCAATCTGGCGGCAGAATATCAATGTTCACCCCCGCCCGCCGCAGCGCACGGTAAGCGGCAAAGGCCAGACGGAACGCCTCGAAATCGGCGCCTTGGGGTTGGGTGTCCCAGCCCCACGCGCTTTCATAATCGAACACAAGTGCTGCCTGCGCTTGTGCTGTTCCGACATCTGGCAGATTGGCAATTTCATCCGCTACCTGACGACATTCGCCAAG
>PUNR01000234.1 GCA_003551805.1 Loktanella sp. | reverse complement strand
CAGCAGGAAAACAACTGGAAAGAAACCTACTCACTAAAAAGGAATTTTACGAATATATGGATGCCCTGAAAGACCGCTGGAGGGATAACGGAAAAGCCATCACACCACAGAGTCCAGTAAGTGAATCAATATCTCGTGAAGCATGGTTTGATAATGACGTGAAACAAAGCCTTATCAAGCTGTTAATTGGTGCTCTACTTGCTTTGACTGGTGTGGGGGCAGGTATAGCTGCCGCAATGGGGATATTACAGTAAGAAGGGGGCGGCAGGATGAAAACTATTGTGATTGACCCCGGGCATGGTGGAGCAGATTCAGGAGCTACCGGCAACGGGCTTATAGAAAAGAACGTTAACCTGGAACTGGCACTTGGTTTGGCGGAAAAGTTAAAAAACTATGACACAAAAGTAATCTTAACCAGAACTGGCGATTACCGGCTGGATGAACGGGCAGAGGTTGACCGGCAGGAACGGGCATTTATGGCGAACAGGGCAGATGCAGACCTATATTATTCAATCCACTGTAACGCTCACGGGTCAGTTGCCGCCGGGTATGAGGATTATATTTATCCCACAGCACCCCAGGTAACTGTCCAGCGCCGTAACATAATCCATGCCCCCAATGCTAAGGTGTGGACGGATGCGGGGCGTCCAAACAGGGGTAAAAAGACAGCCAACTTCCAAGTGCTGCGGCAGACAAAAATGACAGCGATTTTGGTAGAGCAGGGGTTCCTGACCAACCGCACCGATGCGGATTTACTCAAAAAAGACTCCTTCAAGGAGAAGCTGGTTGAAGCTATGCAGCAGGGAATTATCCTGGCATTGAACCTGCAGATAGAGGTGCCTGAGCCCGGCACGAGTAAAGGGACCCCTATCTTGGGAACGCCACAGGCAACTCTTTACCAGGCCCGGGAATGGGCAAGGGATAGGGATGCGCACCAGAGGTTTATAGATATAGCTGAAACTTACTGGGAGATA
Source organism: Loktanella sp. (assembly GCA_003551805.1). Taxonomy (GTDB): domain Bacteria; phylum Pseudomonadota; class Alphaproteobacteria; order Rhodobacterales; family Rhodobacteraceae; genus Yoonia. The sequence continues at coordinate 2,542 of PUNR01000234.1, read as the reverse complement.
GGTCAGGCAATAGGTATAAGGCCGGAGGTTGCCTATGCTCAGTCTGCGAAGGAAACTGCTTTCGGCAGGTATGGTGGAGTAGTTTCTCCGACTATGAACAACTGGGCGGGGATTAAGATTCGCCAGGGTGGAGCCAACGAAGACATAAATGCCCATGAGAGTTTTGCTACACCAGAAGATGGGGTAAGGGCACATTTCAATCATCTGGCGGCTTACACGGGGCTGGAACCGATAGGTCGCCCACACCGTAGGTATTACACTGTTAAAAGTTTATCGTGGGCGGGCACCATCCGCGCCGTCGAAGAGCTTGGAGCTAAGTGGGCGCCGAACCCGGATTACGGAGCCAGTATAGTCCGGGATTATCTGAACGGTATCCTGAATACTGATGCCTCAGCACCTGAACCAAAACCAGACCCAGGTGGTGGCATAGCAGAACAGATGGGCTTTGTGGGTCACTGGGGGGAACCTTACTTAACCTGGGCTGTGGAGCAGGGGCTTATGCAGGGTGACGAAAAAGGCCAGATTGACCCGGATGGAATAGTATCGTTTGCGGCTTTGGCAACCGTGCTGAAGCGATATAACGCAAGGCGGGGCTGACCTATGAAAAAGGAAAAGAAAACCAAAAAGCTAAAAGTGAGCATCCAGATTAGGTTCCAGGAAATCCTGGCGCTAACCGTGATAATTCCCTTTTTAATTTTCACCACCCATGTTTTGTTCGGGGAAAGGGATTATCAAATCATACAAATCTACGTGCCCTTAATTAGTATTATTCTGGGTGGTTATTTTGGGCAGGGTGCTATCAGGGAATGGCGCAGCCATAAAGAGCAGATCGAACAGCCCTTTGTAGAATACCGACCGGAGAGGCCGGTTTATGAAGACCAGCGATATGAAGCCCAGCAACAGGAACAAGTAGACCCTAACCGCCCACCAATATAAGAGGGAGGTGATAAAATGACATTCGGCGATTTTGACCCCGGCTTTATAACTGACTTACCTGTGTTTGAGGTTCTGTTAATTATAGTTATAGCAATTCTTGTAGATACTATCTTTGGGGTAATCTTAGCTATACAACAGGGTAATTTTTCATGGCAAGAATTGCCCCGCTTTTTGGGCACAAATGTTCTGCCATACGTGCTGGGCTTGGTAGTTCTATCATTGGTTTCGGAGTATCAGGGTGAGCCATTCAGCTTTATCTTTTACCCCACAGCATTGGCAGTGTTGATCAGGTATATATCGAAAGTAAAGGAAAAGATAGAGAAACTTTTTGGCTTATCGAATAAAAACAGTTGATAGGAGGTAGTGTGAGGTGACTATTCTGAATAAGATCAAGGGCCGTATGCAGCGCCCACCAGAGTGCGAGGGTAGACAACAACCCAAGTCGGTAGTTAATGCTACTACCTCACTTGGAGTGAAGCATATCAGAAAAGGTAAAGTCCTAAGTGAGCAGGTGATTTGTAATAAGGTAGTCACTACCGCATTCGTAAACGATCTTGTAGCTGCTCTCATAGGGACAGCCGGGCCTTACGGTACCTTCAACGATTATAAGTATCATGCTTCTGGTACTGATGGCACCGCCGAGGACGTTGGGAACACCATGCTTGGTGCAGAGGTGGAGTCCAGGGTAGAGGGCACTCAGGTTGAGGGAGCTACCCCTAACATCTATAAGTCTATAGCCACAGTAACCTATACCTCATCCAACATCATCAAGGAACATGGTCTGTTCAACGCATCAACAACTGGGACTCTGATGGACAGGACAGTATTCTCTGATGTCAGCGTAGAAGAAGACGACGCCATACAGTACACATTCACCATCCAGTTTAATGCTGGTGGCTAAGGAGGGATAGAGTATGGCATGGTATCCTGATTACCCGACAAGCTGGGCGTGGACCCCTGTAGAAGACCTTGTAGACGATGTGCTGGCTGACCACATAAATCAGGCTTACAAGGAAATTGAAGCTATAGGGACAGATTTAATTAGTCACAAAGGTAGCTTCGACAACCACTCAGCCAGACACGAGGACACTGGAGCAGATGAGATAAGTTTGGCTGGATTGCAAGGGGAAAGTGCAGAGCTTGCTTCGCATAAGTCTGATAATATGCCTCACCAGTTTATGGACAATGACACAAGCACAACGTATAAATATGGTTTAAAACAGGAAGACGGGCACATGGTGTTTATGTATGAGGAGGTGTTATAATGGTTAATGAGATTAAATTACCAAGCTCAACGCAAGTAGATACGGTCATCCGCATTTTAAGCCAGATGTCGCAGGACTTAAAATATTTAGGTTTAACCAAATTCGGCACACTGAAATATGACACAACAGAACAACCTCTACCGATTAGGCCATGGCGAAACACAGAGGCTTTCAGCATTATTCATAATGACGCGGGCACTTCTACAGGTGTTAGCTTTGATGGTACGAATAATCAGATAAATATTTCAGGAGATTTGTTTGATGCAACCCTGCTGAAAAATGGGGACAGCATTATTGTATCTGGGGCTGCAAACGCAGAAAACAACGGTACTTTTACCATT
>PUNR01000007.1 GCA_003551805.1 Loktanella sp. | reverse complement strand
CTGTTCAAATCCGAACCGGATGTCTGGGGCTGGGATGCTCAGGGCGCCAAAGGCGACACTGGTGAAGAATGGAACGGGGTGCGCAACTATCAGGCGCGCAACAATATGCGTGCCATGAAAAAGGGGGATTTGGGATTCTTCTACCATTCCCGTAGCGGGCTGGAAATTGTGGGAATTGTCGAGGTTTGCAAGGAAAGCCACCCTGACAGCACCACCGATGACCCGCGCTGGGACTGCGTCGACGTCAAGGCCGTGCGCCCCTTTACCAAACCCGTGACACTCGCGCAGATCAAGAATGATCCCCGCCTACAAGAAATGGCCTTGGTCAAAAGCGCGCGTCTGTCGGTGCAACCGGTGACAGAAGAAGAATGGCAGATAATTTGCGACATAGGACAAACACAAAGCTGACTGACTTAGATCGCACGACTTTCATCATCGTCAGAGCATAAAATATCCCCGCCGGAGGCTCCTGCGCTATCTGCCCCAGCGTAGCGCGATCATTGTGCGCGCGTTGCGGTCAGTCACAACGAAAAAGAGGGCCCGGCACGCGCCGAACCCTCTTTCACCCCGCGTGCTCCCAAGCCACCACACGCAATCGAAATATCAGGTCCGGGCCATACTGGCCTTGGTTAGTCATAGCATACTGACAGCCGGTCGCAAAATCCAAAGCCTTGAAAAATAGGTTCAAACTTTATGCTTGCCAAGGCCAGCCCCCACCGCCAGCCGGCAGGGGCTGGCTGCTTGGAATGGATCAACCGTAAACGGCTTCTTTACCGAAATGCTTGGTCAGCATGTAGTAGACGACGGCACGGTACTTGTTCCGCTCTGACTGGCCATAGGTCGTCAGCACCGCATTGATTGCACTATCAAGCTCTGGGCTGTCTTTGAGACCAAGTTTTTTGATCAGAAAATTGTTCTTCACCGTGGCAATCTCGGCAGGCTGGGTCGCCGCAACAGTTGCCGAATCCGCATTATAGATCGACGGCCCACAGCCAATGGTCACCTTCGTCAGCAGATCCATATCCGGCGTCAGGCCACATTTGTTTTTAAGATCATCCGCATAGCGGACGATCAAATCGTCTCTTTTTCCCATTTCACTATCCCTTGCGATTTTATCATTAACGACACGGCCGGTTGCCATGCTGGCGACAAGGTAAAGTCGTGATCGCCAAGCGGTAAAGAAAAAAACACGCCGCGCAAAACACCGCTGAACGGTTCACAGGGTGAGATGGCAAGACTAAACGAAAGCGCCGCCATCCTTGCAGACAGCGGCGCGAAACCTGCAACTTGTTGCAGGCAACCTTAGTAGCGGTAATGTTCCGGCTTGAACGGGCCTTCGACCGTAACGCCGATATAGTCAGCCTGGTCCTTGCGCAGCTCAGTCAGCTTTACACCAATCCGTTTCAGATGCAGACGCGCGACTTTTTCATCCAACGCCTTAGGCAGAATATAGACGCCCGGCTGGTATTCTTCGCCTTTGGTCCACAATTCGATCTGCGCGAGCACTTGGTTCGTGAACGACGCCGACATCACAAACGACGGGTGGCCAGTCGCATTACCAAGGTTCAGCAAACGCCCTTCGGACAACAGAATCAAGCGGTTGCCGGATGGCATCTCGATCATGTCGACCTGTTCTTTGATGTTCGTCCATTTGTGGTTTTTCAGCGCAGCAACCTGAATTTCGTTGTCGAAATGGCCAATATTGCCAACGATCGCCATATCCTTCATCTCGCGCATGTGTTCGATCCGGATCACATCGCGGTTGCCGGTGGTTGTGATGAAGATATCGGCGCTGTCCAGCACGTCCTCAAGCAGGACAACCTCGAACCCGTCCATCGCGGCTTGTAATGCGCAGATCGGATCAACCTCGGTCACTTTGACGCGGGCACCGGCACCTTGCAGCGATGCGGCCGACCCTTTGCCAACGTCGCCATAACCACAAACGACAGCGACTTTACCGGCCATCATCGTATCTGTCGCGCGGCGGATACCGTCGACCAGCGATTCCTTGCAGCCGTATTTGTTGTCAAACTTCGACTTGGTTACCGAATCGTTCACGTTGATCGCAGGGAATGGCAGCAGGCCTTTCTTGTGCAGATCATACAGGCGGTGCACACCAGTCGTCGTTTCTTCGGACACGCCTTTGATCGCATCGCGGGTTTTGGTGAACCAGCCCGGGCTTTGCGCCATCCGTTTCTTGATCTGGGCCTTGATGACCACTTCTTCCTCGGATTCGGGAACAGGGATGATTTCCTCGCCCGCCTCTGCGCGCGCACCCAGCAGGACGTAAAGCGTCGCATCGCCACCATCGTCCAGAATCATATTCGCGCCTTCGGGGAACTGGAACGATTTATCCAGATAATCCCAATGCTCTTCAAGGCTTTGGCCCTTGATCGCAAATACCGGCGTACCGCCTTCGGCAATCGCGGCAGCGGCATGGTCTTGTGTAGAAAAGATGTTGCACGACGCCCAGCGCACATCGGCGCCCAGCGCTGTCAGCGTCTCGATCAGCACAGCGGTCTGGATCGTCATATGCAACGACCCGACGATCCGCGCACCCGACAAAGGTTTGGCTGCGCCGTATTCTTCACGCAGCGCCATCAGACCCGGCATTTCAGTTTCGGCGATATCCAGTTCCTTGCGGCCATAAGCGGCCAGCGCGATATCTTTGACGACGTAATCCAGCGACATGCGGTTTCTTTCTTTCATAAAACGGTTGGGCGTTCATTAGCATCGCGTCCGGGTTGCTACAATCCAAGGCCACGTATTATGCAGAACACTGAACATTCAGTTAAGGCGCGATCGCAATGAAGCAACCAAGAGCATGGCAACGGATGCTATCAGGCCGCCGATTGGACCTGCTGGACCCCACACCGATGGACATTGAAATCAGCGATATCGCGCATGGGCTGGCCTTTGTCGCGCGCTGGAACGGCCAGACCAAAGGCGATTTTGCCTATTCTGTCGCGGAACATTCGCTTTTGGTGTGCGATATTTTTATCCGCCAGAACCCCAAAGCGCTGGTTAAATGGCATCTGGCGGCGTTGCTGCATGACGCACCCGAATATGTGATCGGCGATATGATCAGCCCGGTCAAAGCTGCTGTCGGCCCTGGTTACAGTGCGCTTGACGAACGCTTGACCGCAGCGATCCACCTGCGATTTGGCCTGCCCGCGCAACTACCCATGCAGATCAAACGCCAGATAAAGAGGGCCGATAAACTGTCAGCTTGGCTAGAGGCGGTCCAGATCGCCGGCTTTACCCGACCAGAGGCAGACCGCTTTTTTGGTAAGCAGGACCCCGCCCTTCTGGATGGTTTTCCGATCCAGTTACGGGCGCCAATGGTTGTACGCGATGAATATCAGACAAAATGTCAGGCGCTCATCGCGGCGATCTGACGGGGTTAAACGGTCCCTTAAGGTATATGGCGCAGGATGCGGGGGTTCTGATTGGGAATCGCCTTATGGTTTTGCTTCGAAATCTGCTGGACCGCGCAAGGTTGCGGCTGACGTGCTCTG
>PUNR01000338.1 GCA_003551805.1 Loktanella sp. | reverse complement strand
GATGCTGCCGGTGCTGGAACAGGCGGGCGGGGTGGCCCTGCGCGATCAGGTGATGGCGGCAGCGGGAATATTCACGCCACCCTCTGACTCGGGGCTGATGGCGGAAGCGCCCGCAGCAAGGATGCATCAGGCCTTGCGTCGGATCGACCCCGAACTGGCCCCCGCGCTTGCCTGGGCCGCGGGGGTGCGGACGGCGGAGGATATTCTTGCCAACCGGATACCACGGCCTGCGCAAATTGTGCTGCGGTTGCTGCCGTCTGCCATTGCCGCGCGGCTGTTATCGCAGGCGGTGGCGCGCCATGCTTGGACTTTTGCCGGATCGGGGCAGTTTCGTGTCGTAGCCCCCTTGGTGTTCGAGATCGCACGCAACCCGATCGTGCGTGGCGAGGTCAGCGATAGCCCTTTGTGCCATTGGCATTCTGCTGTGTTCGAGACGCTGTTCCGCCGTTTGGTCGATGATCGCCTGCGTTGTCGCGAAGTCGCCTGCTGCGCCATGGGTGATCCGGCCTGCCGTTTCGTGCTGCTGCGGGGGTAGCGGATCGAAATCCTGCGGATTTTGATGCCTCCGGCGGGGATATTTAGGCTCTGACGAAGCAGTGGTTGACATGGGCGGGCCAAAGGAGTGTATCGGGCGGGCCTGTATTTACGCCAAAGGACCACAATCATGCACGCCTATCGCAGCCATACCTGTGCCGATCTGACCGCCGCCGATGTCGGCAAAACCGTGCGGCTGTCCGGCTGGGTCAATCGGGTGCGCGACCATGGCGGGATTCTGTTCATCGACCTGCGCGACCATTACGGGATCACACAGGTCTTATGCGACCCTGATTCCGCAGCCTTTGCCGATGTCGAAAAGGTCCGGTCTGAATATTGCGTCCGGATTGATGGCGAAGTGAAGGCGCGTGACGCGGCCCTTGTGAACCCCAAACTGCCTACCGGCGAGGTTGAGGTATTCATCCGCGAGATCGAAGTGCTGGGTGCGGCCAAGGAACTGCCGCTGATGGTGTTCGGCGATCAGGAATACCCCGAGGAAACGCGGTTGAAATACCGGTATCTGGACCTGCGCCGCGAGGCGATGCAGAGCAATATGAAACTGCGATCTGATGTTGTCGCATCGATGCGGCGGCGTATGTGGGACAAGGGGTTCCGCGAATACCAGACCCCGATTATCACGGCCTCCAGCCCCGAAGGCGCGCGCGATTTTCTGGTGCCAAGCCGCCTGCACCCGGGCAAGTTTTATGCGCTGCCGCAGGCTCCCCAGCAGTTCAAGCAGCTGATTATGGTCAGCGGCTATGACAAGTATTTCCAGATCGCGCCCTGTTTCCGCGATGAAGACCCGCGTGCCGACCGCAGCCCGACCGATTTCTACCAGCTTGATCTGGAAATGTCGTTCGTCACCCAGCAGGACGTGTTCGACACGATCCAGCCGGTGATCGGCGGGATTTTCGAGGAATTCGGCGGTGGCCGTAAGGTTGACCAGACGTGGGAGCAGATTTCATATAAAGATGCCGCCCTGTGGTATGGCAGCGACAAGCCCGATCTGCGCAACCCGATCAAGATGCAGGTTGTGTCCGACCATTTCCGCGACAGCGGTTTTGCGATCTTCGCCAAGCTGTTGGAGCAGGACGGCACCGAGATCCGCGCCATTCCGGCACCGACTGGCGGGTCGCGCAAGTTTTGCGACCGCATGAACGCCTTTGCCCAGAAAGAAGGGTTGCCCGGGATGGGCTATATCTTCTGGCGCGATCAGGGCGAGGGGATGGAGGCTGCAGGGCCTTTGGCCAAAAATATCGGCCCTGAACGGACCGAGGCGATCCGCCAGCAATTGGGTCTGGGCGTTGGCGATGCCGCGTTCTTCCTTGGCGGCAAGCCCAAAGCCTTTGAAGCGGTCGCAGGCCGTGCACGCAATGTGATCGGCGAGGAGTTGGGACTGACCGATAAGGATCGGTTTGCGTTCGCTTGGATCGTTGACTTCCCGATCTACGAAAAGGACGCGGAAACCGGCAAGATCGATTTTGAACATAACCCATTTTCCATGCCGCAGGGCGGGATGGAGGCGCTGCAAGGTGATCCTTTGAGCGTGCTTGGGTTCCAGTATGATCTTGCCTGCAACGGCTATGAGCTGGTGTCCGGCGCGATCCGCAACCACAAGCCCGAAATCATGTTCAAAGCCTTCGAGATCGCTGGCTATGGCGAAGAAGAAGTGCGCAAACGCTTCGGCGGCATGGTCAATGCGTTCCAATACGGCGCGCCGCCGCATGGTGGTTGTGCTGCGGGCATCGACCGGATCGTGATGCTGCTGGCGGATGCGTCCAACATTCGCGAAGTTATCATGTTCCCGATGAACCAGCGCGCCGAAGATCTGATGATGGGCGCGCCATCCGAACCGATGAACGAACAATTGCGCGAATTGCGCCTGCGTGTATTGCCCCCCGAAAGCTAAAGCAAACCACCTGCCGCGATGCGCTGTTGCACCAGTTGTGACAGCGCAGCGACCTGTTTGCGTGGCATCGCTGAACCCGTGCCGGATGTTTCTACCGCCCGGACAGCGCGGTCCAGATCGGTGTCGTGCATATCGCGGGCAACGCCGCCCAGAAATTGTGTGACATATGGCAAGCTGCGGTCTGCGTCGGCCTGCGCAAGCAATCCAGCGACAACGTTCAGGTCGTCCCGAAACGCGACCTGGTCTGGCTCAACTGTATCAAGTGACATTGCGCGCAATCCGCGTGGTTGCCTGTCAGCAGGCAGGTGTTGCAGGATTGCTGTCTGAAATGCGGCTAGGTTATCGATCGGCTTGGCCAGAAACCCGTCTGCGCCTGCTTGCATGACGGCATCTTGTGCGGCGCTGTCGCCGCTGGTGCCGATCAGGACGGGAATGCGCGGCGTCGCGCTGGCCAATGTGTCCAGCAGGTCAAGCCCCGACCCATCCGGCAGGCCGATATCAACCAACACGACCGAAGGCCGATAGGCCGCCAGATGCCGCCTTGCCGTTTGCAGGCAATCGGCGCGTCGGATCCGCGCGCCGGACCGCAGACACATCAAGCGCACGCCTTCACTGGCAAAGCGGCTATCCTCGACCAGCAGGATCGTCAGGCCGAGTAAAGGCTGTTGCGCCGTTGGCGGGCGGGTGACCAACAATTTGTCTGTCCTGTCCATGATGATTCGTCCTTTCCTGCGTTCTTCACAAGTTGACCACCCCAAGGTGAACAGATGCTTAACGCAAAGCCGCGTTGCAGGCGCTGCCGCGCTGCGGCATAATGGCCGCCAAACAGGGAGGATCACCATGATCGGACGCTTGAACCATGTCGCTATCGCCGTGCCTGATCTGGTGGCCGCCAGCGATCAATACCGCCAGATGCTGGGCGCTGATGTCGGCGCACCGCAGGATGAACCCGACCACGGGGTGACGGTGGTTTTCATCGCTTTGCCTAATACAAAGATCGAATTGCTTTATCCTTTGGGTGAAAACTCTCCGATTCAGGGGTTTTTGGACAAAAACCCGTCGGGCGGCATCCACCATATCTGTTACGAGGTGGACGACATTATCGTTGCCCGCGACCATCTGCTTGAACAGGGCGCGCGCGTGCTGGGCGGGGGCGAACCCAAGATTGGCGCACATGGCAAACCGGTGCTGTTCCTGCACCCCAAGGATTTCAACGGTTGTCTGATCGAGCTTGAACAGGTCTGAAAACGGCGTATCTGGGGTGTAACCGCGAAAGGAAATATTTTGGGTATCACCTCAGGCATCGTTTTGTTCATGGTCATCTGGTCGATGGTGTTTTTCATTGTTCTGCCGCTGCGGATGGTCAGCCAAGGCGACACGGGCGAAATTGTGCCGGGCACCCATTCCTCTGCCCCGGCGGATGCGCAAGTTGGCCGCAAGGCCAAGATCACCACAATGTGGGCTGTGCCCATCTGGTGCGTGATCGCGGGCGTGATCCTGTCAGGGGCCATCACCGTGCGCGACATCGACATGTTTAACCGGATGGCAACGCCAGAGGTCAGCCGCGATTAAGCCTGTGAAACAGGTGGGTGAACGTCGCCGCACCCAGCACCGGAACAACCAGGTTGATGAACGGGAATGACAACGGCACCGCCATCAGGCAGCCTGCCAACCAGATCGTGCCCTGATGTTTTTTGCGCATGTCGCGGGCGGCATCCCGTCCGATCCGGCGCATCGCGGCCAGTTGGAAATATTCACGCCCCAGCAAGAACCCGTTCAGCGCGTAAAAAATAAAGAACGCGGCAAAGGGCAGCATGACGTAGAAAATGACTGCGATCAGGTTTGCGCCAATCAGCAGCCCAAGAAAACTGAATGTATCTCGCAAACCGTCGGCAAAGCCGATCGGGGGCATGGCGGGCAGTTCGGGGTAATGCTTTTCCTCGACCGCTTCGGCGACTTCGTCCAGAAACAGCGATGTGATAGCTGATGCGACCGGCACCATCAGGAAAACCGACAGCACGATCATGATCCCCAATGAGCCCCAGCTGAGCAAATCTCCTAGCCATGTGACCTGCCCAACACCCGGCAGAGTGACAGGTTCAGCGGTCAAAACCTCGATTAGCCACAAGACACCAGCGTAGATCGCAACCAGCAAAGCAATGGTTAGCCCGATACCGCGCCACAGGACGCTACGAAAGCGGTTGTCAGACATCTGCCCAAGCGCGCTAAGGAAGGATGACAGGATCATTCTGTCACCCAGGTGGTAATCGTCGTCAGGTCGGGGCGCGGGCGTTCTGGCGGGGCGCTGGTTTCTGTACCGATATGGATGAAACCAGCGATGTTTTCGTGATCGGCCAGCCCCAGCGTATCGCGGATAAAGTCGCGGTCATGGCTGGGCCAGCCCGACAGCCAGTTCGCACCCCAGCCCGCGGCCAGCGCCGCATTGACCAACGCAAGGCAGACGGCGCCTGCGGAATAGACCTTTTCGATCTGCGGTATCTTGTCGGATGATTTGGGGCTGCTGACCACCACGACAGCCAGTTCGGCTTGTGCAAACTGGTCTTGCGCCTTGGCGATCTTGTCGGGCTCGATCCCCAGTGCAGCACCACGCGCAGGGACCAACCCCGCCAATCGCGCTAACGCAGGCTGGGTCAGCACAATAAACCGCCATGGTTCCAGTTTGCCATGATCAGGGGTGCGCGCGGCGGCTGTCAGCAATGGTTCCAGCGCGGTGCGATCGGGCACGGGGCCGGTCAATGTCTTGGCTGGCCGTGACCGGCGCGACAGCAAGAAAGCAAGAGCTTCGGGGTTCGGCGTAGGCATGGCAGCTCCAATGACTTGTTTGATGACAGATATGCGGTCGCTGCGGCCCGGACAAGCTGCTGTGGGCAAGGTATCCCCCCGCATTTGTCAAAGCCTTTGATTGAGATAAACTTTTCTTGATGTTTTCGTGAACCGTCGGGATGGAACGGATCGTCTGGCGTGCCGTTGATCAGGCAGCTGTGCATGACGCACACCATAACTGAGACGGAGAAAAAAGATGAAAAAGATTTTTGCAACAACCGCCTTTGCACTGACATTTGCTGCTGGCGCTGCCTCTGCGCAAACGCTGACTGGCGCAGATGAAGTGACCTGCTCCGAATTCCTCGCGATGGAAGTGATTGAACAAGAAGCAATGCTGAGCGAGATTATCGCCCTGTCCGACGGTGGGTCGCTGGCCGAGACCACTTTGGCCGATGTCGAAATCGTCTGCGTAGGCAATGACGATATCGCCCTGACAGAAGTGCTTGATAGCTAAACGAAACACCCCGTACCACCAAAGGCGCGTCCCGCGAGGGCGCGCCTTTTTTGTGACCACAGCCGACGACGTCACAGCTTGCCAGCCATATCCGCAATGACATTGTCCAGATAGGCATCGAACCCTGCATCAGGCTGGCGCAGCGGGAACACCTCGGCGAACGGGTCGGGGGCTGTGATCCGGCTTGCCGACATTTCCTGCAGCACGGCGTGGCCGCAAAACGGCACATACGATTCCGAATATCCGCCCTCATGCACCATGACCAATCGCCCGCCGCAGATATCCTGCGCCAGCGCCATCACCTGCGCCGTCATCGCGCGGAACGTTTCCGCCGTGGCCAGCATCCGGCCCAAAGGGTCATTGGCCGCCGCATCAAAGCCGCAGGCGATAATCAGCACGTCAGGCGCAAAGTTGCGGATCGCAGGCAGGGCAAGGCGGTCCATCGCAGCCAGATAGCCTTTGTGTCCGGTGCCGGGGGGCAAGGGAATGTTCAGATTATAACCCAGCCCCGGACCTGTACCACGATCTGCCACAGCACCTGTATCCATTGGATAATTGCGGTCCTGATGGATTGACACGGTCAGTACATCCGCGCGGTCGTAAAATACGGCCTCTGTTCCATTGCCGTGATGCACATCCCAATCCAGCACGGCGAAACGCTGCGCAAGGCCTGCGGCGCGCGCAGCCTCGATCGCGATGGCGATATTGTTCAAAAGGCAAAAGCCGTTGGGATAATCGGGCAGGCAATGATGTCCGGGTGGGCGCGAAAGGGCATAGGCATTGCCCAGCTTTCCCTGCAAAACAGAAAACAGCGCCGCTTTTGCCAAACCGGCTGACAAAGCCGCAATCTCGTAGCCGCCCGGACCAAACGGCGTGCGCCGCCCCAATTCCCCGCCGCCCGCGTCTGACAACGCTTTGAACCGATCCAGATAGGTGGCAGGATGAACACGCAGCAAATCATCGGTAGTGGCGGGATCGGCGCCAAGCATCCGCAATTCGCGCGCCAGCCCCGTCACCTCGATCAGGTTTTTCAGCCGCCGCTTTGTTTCGGGGCTTTCGGGCAAACCGCCATCAAGCGGCTGCACCAGCCCGCCCACCGGCAACATGCCCGCATAATTGCCGCCGCCATGCCAGAAACAGCGTTCTTCCCAGAAAAAACCTGTGGCCATATCGCACCCTCTCATCATCGTCCGAGTAAAAATATCCCCGCGCGGCGCGCCGGCCTGACGCAGTCAGGGCGTCAGGTCTTGCGCAGCCGGTAGATACCTTCGGGCAAATCAAGCGCTGCCTGCAAATCACGCAGCTGCGTCATGGACATGGTGATCCGCACGTCGGTATCGCTGCGCGGATCATATTGGGTTAAGGTGACGCAATCATCAAAGGCGTTGATGATGACATCCTCGCGCAAAGGTGGTCCGCCCTCATCGACAAGGGTGACAACGGTCGCGTCATAATCGTGTTCTATACTAAACATAAGCCCAGCCTAGCGGGACTACGCCGCCCTAGCAATCGTGACTGGAAGCAAGCGGGCGACATGCTATTCTTTTCTTTGTAGCAAAACAGCACTGGATCCCTTCTATGCGCCCTGTCGCCATTCTTTTCGCCCTCGCTCTGGCGGCATGTATGCCTGTCGATACAGCGCCGCGGCCTGCGCCCGCACCACCGATGGCCCTGCAACCGGTCGATACTGGCGCACGGCTGGCCCCCAATCAGGCCATGTCCAATTTCCAAACGGCCGTGGCGCGGGTCGAACCTGTCGCAGAACGGATGTGTCGGCAGCGCGGCAACAACAGAAATTGCGATTTTCTGATACTGGTAGATGATCGGCCCGGCGCACCGATGAACGCCTATCAGACGCTTGATCGCAACGGTCGGCCCGTCATCGTGTTCACCGAAAGGCTGATCAACGATGCCCGCAATGTTGATGAAATTGCCTTTGTTCTGGCGCATGAGGCCGCCCACCACATCGAGGGTCATATCGCGCGCCAACAGCAAAATGCGGTTCTGGGTGCGACCCTGATTGGCAGCCTCGCAGGGGCGGCAGGTGGTAATTCGCCCGACGCGATCCAGTCCGCCCAGCGGTTGGGCGCAACCGTGGCTGCGCGTGCCTATTCCAAGAATTTCGAACTTGAAGCAGATGCCACCGGCACACGTATCGCACATGCGGCAGGCTTTAACCCATTACGCGGTGCGCAGTTCTTTTTCCGCATTCCCGATCCGGGCAATCGTTTCCTTGGCACACATCCCGCCAATGCAGACCGGCTGCGAGTGGTGCAGCAGGTCGCTGCCACGCTTTAAATCTGCGCGGCGACGCCTGTCGCGATGGCGATGAAGAAACAGACTGACGCGATGACAACAAATCCATGCCAGATCGCGGTGGAATATGGCAGCTTTTTCGCCGCATAAAACGGCACACCGGCGGTATATAGCAAACCACCCACGGCGATCAGGACCATCGTTGACACCGGAACAATCGGCCAAAGCGACCAGATCAGCGCAAGGCTCAACCAGCCCATCACCAGATAAAGCGCCGGGCCGAAACGCCCGGGCGCGCGCCAGAAAAACAGTTTCAGCACCACACCGATGACGGCCAGCGACCAGACGACGCCCAGTACCAGATAGGCAAAGCCGCTGCCGATCATCACGACCAGCGGTGTGTATGTCCCTGCAATTTTCAGATAGATCGCCGCATGATCAAAGCGGCGCAGCGCTGGACGCAGATGATGCCACGGCGTCAGGTGATAGACCGCCGACGCTACAAAGGTCACGATCAGCGTAATGCCATAGATCACGATTGCCGCAATTTGCGTCGGATTGGCCATGCCTGCCGACCAGACAACCAGCCCGATTGCACCGATCATCGCACCCACAACGCCCAAAACATGGATTGTGCCGTCGGCAATACGTTCGGATCTGTCGGGGGTAGGGTACATGTCGGCTCCGTCTTTGTATTATATCATCTGAGCGACGCACGGCTGCGGTCAAATGTTCCGTTGGGTCACTGACAGGGCTTGGCAGGGCGCGTCGCTTTGCGCAATCTGCCAAAAAGCACGATTTGCAGTAAAAGGTAACAATCATGTGGCATCAGATCATGCGGGTCCGGCAAAGGGCAATCTGGTCGTGGGACGGCTTTGTGCATGTCTGGCGCACTGAAGGATCAATGGCGCAATGGGTGGTCATGAATGTTGTCTTTGCCGTTCTGGCCTTTGTTCTGCCTTTGACGGCGGGGGAACGGGGGATGCTTTTGATGGGGGGGATTCTGGTGTTGGCGGCAGAATGCATGAACACCGCCATAGAACGGGTGGTTGACGATATCAGCCCAGACCGGCGCGATGCGGCCAGATATGCCAAGGATTGCGGGTCTGCTGCCGTCGCCGTGACGGGGATCGCGGTCGGGGTGGCCTGGCTTTGTGTCATCATCGGCCTGATCTGGTAACGCCCACCCCAATTGATCCATCGCAAGGACCAACAGAATCACCTGTGCCAGTCTGGGCACATTGAATGGAGGTTCTTGATGCAAACTCTTGGCGATATACGCGAACACTTCCTGCGGGTGGTGAAAATGTCCAAAGCCTGCGAGGTGGACCTGTCTACCGCGCTGGATCAGGGGCAAATCGATGCGCCCGCTTACGCCGATATGGTCACGGGGTGCCGTGGTTGTACGCAGGTCGGCAAATGTGACAAGCTGCTGTCCACTATGCCGGTTTTGCCGCAAGCGCCTGAATATTGCGTCAATCGCGATACTTTTGCGCAATTGCGCGTCGCTCAGGCAGGTTGATCGGTTAAATTTGGCTGCGACGGTTTGGACTATTTGCAGACGGCTGCAAGTTCCCTAAGGTTGTCCTAACGTCAACCAAAGGAGAACGACATGCGCGCTATTATCTTCGCCTTGGCAATGATGCCAGTTGCAGCACATGCACAAGACACGACCCTTCCCACACCAAGCGAACCTGTCGCAGCGCAAAGCTGCCCTGTCGGCATGACCTTCAACGCTGGCACCCAAAGCTGTGGCTTGACCCCGACAACCACGCCGATGCCCGCTGCAGGTGCCGGGTCCGGTTGTAGTTTCTCGGCCACTCGCGAAGTAACGTCTTAAGGGCTGGCTAAACGCGGGTCAGTAAAAACTTTGCGGATCGATATCGACCGCGATCCTGATGTTGGCAGCCAGTCTGAATTGCGCGATCCATGGCGCAAGTGCTGCTTGCAGCGGCGCTGACTTGTCAGCCTTTACCAGCAACCTGATACGGTGTCGCCCGCGTACCCGCGCGATGGGCGCAGGCGCAGGGCCATAGACCTGCGCACCTATCTGGCGCAACGGCGCATCGTGCCGCGCCATGTCATTACCGAGGTCAAAGACGGCTTTGAGATCAGGCCCGCTTAGAATGATACCGGCCATCCGGCCAAAGGGTGGAACGCCTGCAGCGCGACGTTCGGCTGCTTCGGCAGTCCAAAAACCTTCTTCATTGTCATCCAGAATGGCGCGGATCACAGGGTGGTCAGGCTGATATGTTTGCAACAGGGCGACCCCCGGCGTTTCGGCCCGCCCTGCGCGGCCAGCGACCTGCCGCATCAGCTGGAAAGTGCGTTCTGCAGCGCGTAAGTCTGACCCTTGCAAGCCAAGATCGGCGTCGATGACGCCCACCAGCGTGAGATTGGGAAAGTTGTGCCCCTTCGCGACAAGCTGTGTGCCGATGATGATGTCGGTGCCGCCTTGGGCGATTTCAGCGATATGCGCCTTCATCGCGCGGGCCGAACCGTACAGGTCCGAAGACAGCACGGCGATGCGCGCGGTGGGGAACAGGGCGGCGACCTCTTCGCCCATACGTTCCACACCGGGGCCGACTGCGGCAAGCTTGTCCGCAGCACCGCAAGAAGGGCAGATCACCGGAACCGGTTTTGTCTCGCCGCATTGGTGGCACATCAGGCGATTCTGAAACCGGTGTTCCACCATCCGCGCATCGCAATGGTCGCATCCGATCTGATGCCCGCAGGCACGGCATAAGGTGACCGGTGCATACCCCCGCCGATTGAGAAAAATCAGTGATTGTTCGCCCTTTTCCAGCCTGTTGGCCATGGCATCGCGTAAGGTGGGTGAAACCCACCGCCCGTGTGGCAGTTCCTCGACCCGCATATCAATCGCTGCCATCTGTGGCATGACCGCAGCGCCAAAGCGGGCGGTCAGGTCAAGCCGCTGATATTTGCCCGCTTGCGCATTAGCCCAGCTTTCCAGACTGGGCGTGGCCGAGGCCAGCACAACCTGCGCCCCGCAAATCGCCGCACGTAGCACCGCCATGTCGCGGGCGTTGTAAAGCACACCGTCTTCTTGTTTGTAGGATGTGTCGTGTTCTTCATCGACAACGATCAGCCCAAGGTTCTGGAATGGCAGGAACAACGCTGAACGTGCGCCCACGACCATCTGCGCATCACCTTGCCCGACCATCCGCCAGCAGCGGCGACGTTCAGTCATCGTCACGCCGGAATGCCATTCGGCGGGTTTCATGCCGAAACGCGCCTCGACCCGTTCAATGAATTCACCTGATAGCGCGATTTCGGGCAGCAGGACCAGCGCCTGACGCCCCATGCGCAGACATTCTGCCACTGCCTCTAGGTAGACCTCGGTCTTGCCGGAGCCTGTCACGCCTTTCAGCAAGGTCGTGCCATAGCCATCTTTGCGCAGGGCGGCGCGCAGCGCCTCGGCCCCTGCGGTCTGGTCGGGGTTCAGCGCCTTGCCGCCGTGATCGGGGTCCAACGGCGGGTAGGGTGTGTCGCGCGGGGCGTCCTGTTCCAGTACAGCGCCTTGGGCAACCAGACCTTTGACCACCGACGGGCCGACATCGGCCGCCTCGGCCAGTTCGCCCAAAGTGAACGCCAGCCCGCCATAATCGCGCAGCACGCCCAGCACCTTGTCGCGGGCGGTAGTCTTGCGGTCGGGGTCACGGTCGCCCAGCCGGTAGACCTTGCGCATGGACGGCGCATCGCCAAGGCCCGGCGCGCGGGTGCCAAGGCGCAGCATCGCGGGCAGCGGCGTCAGCGTGTAATCCGCCGCGCGGGTCAGGAAATCGCGCATTTCATCGCGCATCGGCGCAAGGTCCAGCACGCGAATGACCGAACGGATTTTGGCAATGTCGTAATCGCCCTTGCCCGCACCCCAGACGACACCCAGTACCTTGCGCGGACCCAAAGGGACCTCGACGAAAGCGCCTAGATGACAGCCGCCTTCGGGCGCCTTGTAATCCAAGAGCCGGTCAAGCGGTTGGGTGGTCAGTACGCCGACCAGATCGCCTTGATGAAAATAGCTGTCTGTCATAACCGCCTTTTGAGGGTTCACGCCCTGCCTGTGGTCAGGTAAACGCTGGGACAGCAAACACCAACCCATCCCCGGAGGGAAGTTATGAAGTTTTTCGTAGACACAGCCGAGATTGACCAGATCAAGGAACTCAATGACCTTGGCATGGTGGACGGTGTGACAACAAACCCGTCGCTGATCGCCAAATCAGGCCGCAATATTCTGGAAGTGACCAAGGAAATCTGTGATCTGGTCAGCGGTCCCGTTTCTGCCGAAGTCGTGGCGCTGGACGCAGAAACCATGCTGGCCGAAGGCCGCAAGTTGGCCAAGATCGCCGATAACATCGCGGTCAAAGTGCCGCTGACATGGGCCGGTCTGCAAACCTGCAAGACGCTGTCGGATGACGGCATCATGGTCAACGTGACGCTGTGCTTCTCGGCCAATCAGGCATTGCTGGCGGCCAAGGCCGGCGCGACCTTCATCAGCCCGTTCATCGGTCGTTTGGATGACCTTAACCTTGATGGGTTGGAACTGATCGAAGATATCCGCACGATCTATGACAATTACGGGTTCAAAACGCAGATTCTGGCAGCTTCGATCCGTACGGCAAACCATATGTCCGATTGCGCCAAGATCGGCGCCGATGTCGCCACCGCACCCCCTGCGGTAATCAAGGCGATGGCCAATCACCTGCTGACCGACAAGGGTCTGGCCGGTTTCATGGCGGACGTTGAAAAAGCGGGCATCAAGATCCTTTGATCCGGCGCCGGTAGGGTGGGTCATGACCCACCTTACCCCACGGCTTTGACAAAAACGCCACGCCGCTGGCTGCAACGTCAAAAAAGTTGCGGCGTCATGCTTTGTGACCTGCTAGTTTGCAAAAAAGCAAAAAGCAGAGCAGGCACATGACCAACACATCAATGGCGGATGATCTTCGTGCGAAGATCATCGCAAACCCCGATGTCCTTCTGGACGATCACGACGTCATGCGCGCCCTTGTCGGGGCAAATGACGACGCGCGCGGCAATGTTGTCGATCTGCGCGCCATCGCGATGGAACGGCTCGAGGCACGTTTCGACCGGTTGGAAGACACCCACCGCAATGTGATTGCTGCTGCCTATGACAATCTGGCGGGCACCAATCAGGTGCATCGCGCGATTTTGCGGATGATGGATGCGGATAATTTTGTAGCCTTTCTTCAGGCAATGACTGGCGATGTGGCAGACACGCTGCGGGTTGACGCGATCCGGCTGGCGCTCGAATCCGATGATCCTGACGGGCACACGGATATGGACCCCGCCATTGTCGTCGTGCCTGCCGATTTTGTGGCGAATTACATCACCGTTGGTCGCAACATGCCCGCCCGTCAGGTCACGTTGCGCAAGTTCCAGAACGTGGGTGCCAGTCTGTACGGTGAACGCGCGCCCTTCATCCAGTCCGAGGCTTGCCTGAAGCTTGACCTTGGCGAAGGGCGCAGGTCAGCCATGCTGGTCATGGGCAGCGAAAACCCCGAACAATTTACACAATCCCAAGGCACGGACCTGCTGGCCTTTTTCACCGGCGTTCTGGAACGGGTGTTGCGCCGCTGGCTGGGCTGATGGTCGGCATATCGCCTGCACTGACTGCGGCGCTGGGCCAGTGGCTTGACCATGAACGCGCGCTGGCAGGTGCCGCGGCCAATACGTTGAAGGCGTATCAGGCCGATCTGCTGGGATTTCTGGCTTTCATGACACAGCATCATGGTGGCGCGCAGGGGCTGGCGCCTTTTGCACAGATCAGCCTTGGCGATATGCGGGCCTGGATGGCGCATGAACGCGGGCGCGGGGTGGCGGCTCGCTCGCTCGCACGCTCGTTGTCGGCGGTAAAGTCATTTTACCGCTGGCTGGCCGCCCGCGAAGGGTTCGAGCCGACCGCCGTCCTGTCCACCCGCGCGCCAAAGTTCCAGCCCAAGCTGCCCCGCCCGTTAAGCGCACCTGCCGCCAGCGACATGATCGACCGTGTCGGGTTGCAAGCGCGCGATCCTTGGGTCGCGGCGCGTGATGCTGCGGTGATCACGCTGCTTTATGGCTGCGGATTGCGGATATCAGAGGCTTTGTCGTTGACCGGCGCGGATGCGCCACTGCCAGCCGTGCTGCGTATTACCGGAAAGGGTGACAAAGAACGGATTGTTCCGGTTCTGGATGTCACCCGCGATGCGGTGTCGGGTTATCAGCGCCTTTGCCCGTACGAGCTGACACCCACAGCGCCGCTGTTCCGCGCCGCGCGGGGTGGCGCGCTTGCACCGCGTGCGGTCCAAAAGGTGGTTGAGCAGGCCCGCCTGCAACTGGGATTGCCCGCGACCGCAACGCCGCATGCATTGCGCCATTCCTTTGCGACCCATCTGATGGCCGCAGGGGGCGATCTGCGCAGCATTCAGGAATTGCTGGGTCATGCGTCATTGTCGACGACGCAGGCCTATACAGCCGTGGATGCGGCACAATTGATGGCAGTCTATGACCGTGCCCATCCCAAAGCCTGAGTTTGGCGTTGCCCCAGAGTGAAAATTCGATATGAGAGTTTGATGAATTTACGTGCCAAGGCCCTATCCGTTCACTTTCTGACCGCAACTGGTGCTGTTTTTGCGATGTTGGCCATGTTGGCCGCGGTCGAACAAAAATGGGACCTGATGTTTTTGTGGCTGGTTGTCGCCTTTTTTGTCGACGGCATCGACGGCCCGCTTGCGCGACGCTACGAGGTCAAGAAGAACGCACCGGTTTTTGATGGTGTCCTGCTTGATCTGATTATTGATTATCTGACCTATGTCTTTGTGCCGGCTTATGCCTTGTTCAAATCAGGGCTGTTACCGGGCTGGACCGGGTGGGTGGCGATTATCGTGATCACTTTTGCATCGGCGCTTTATTTTGCCGATACGCGGATGAAGACCAAAGATTATTCGTTCTCGGGGTTTCCGGGATGCTGGAATATGCTGGTCCTCGTGATTTTCGCGTTAGAGCCGAATTTCTGGATTTCGCTGGTACTGGTGTCTTCATTGGCAGTGGCGATGTTCCTGCCGCTGAAATTCGTGCATCCGGTGCGGACGAAACGCTGGCGGATGGTGACGCTGCCGATGGCGCTGGGCTGGACGCTATTTGCAGGCTGGGCGGCTTGGGTCGATTTTCATCCACAAAGCTGGGCGCATTCGGGGTTGGTCGTGACATCGGTCTACCTGTTGTTCGTGGGAATTGCGCAGCAGATCATGTACGGCAAGGACGGCTGAAAAACTTTTATGCCTCCGGCGGGGATATTTAAGCTCGGACGATGATAAAGGGCGGCGCTGAGGCCGCCCTTTTT
>PUNR01000141.1 GCA_003551805.1 Loktanella sp. | reverse complement strand
GCGTAATAATAGCCAACCAAGGGGCTGGTCTGTTTGTAATAGGCCATCAAACGGGTCTTGAGGCTTTCTTCGTTGTCGTCGGCCCGGGCCTGCCCGCCCGCGGCAACCGTTTCTGCCGCACGACCGATGATACGCTCGACCAGCACATCATCGTTGACCTGAAGTTCGATCACATGATCCACCCTCGCGCCGATCTCGGACAGCAACTCACCCAGCGCATCGGCCTGCGCAAGCGTCCGGGGGAAACCGTCAAAAATAAATCCGCCGTGATCACCAGCTGCCAGCAGCTGTTCGCGGATCAGGCCGATCACGATTTCATCGGTGACAAGTTCACCACGGTCCATCACAGCGGCAACCTTGCGGCCCATCTCGGTTCCGCTGGTACGCGCTGCACGCAGCATATCGCCTGTGCTCAGCTGCACCATATTGCGGTCGTCAACCAGCTTGCGCGCTTGGGTTCCCTTGCCCGCACCGGGTGGTCCTAAAAGTATGATGTTCATCTGCGCGATGGACCTTTCTTCTTGGTCGTACCACGCTTGCCACGCAGCTGGGACTTTTCAATCAGGCCTTCATATTGGTGCGCGACCAGATGCGACTGGATCTGCTGGATCGTATCCATACCAACCGACACAATAATCAGCACCGATGTACCGCCGAAATAGAACGGGATCGACAGTTCCGCGCGGATGATTTCAGGCAGCAGAGCGACCAGCGCCAGATAACCGGAACCCAGCACCAGAATACGGGTCACAACGTAGTCCAGATATTCTTCTGTCCGTTTGCCGGGGCGGATGCCGGGAACAAAGCCGTTCTGGTTTTTCAGGTTTTCGGCCACGTCCTCGGTCTTGAACGCCACTTCACGGGTGTAGAAGTAGGTGAAGAAAATGATCATCCCGCCAAAAAAGATCAGATAAAGCGGCTGACCGGGTCCGAACAGCGCCAGAACGGTCGACATGAACGGCCCACTGGACCCGCCACTGAACGTGCTGATCGTGGTCGGCAGCAACAGCAGGGCAGAAGCAAAAATCGCAGGGATGACACCGGCAGGGTTTACCTTGATAGGCAAGTGGCTCGACGATCCGTCATAGACCTTCATGCCGCGCTGCTGACGGGGGTACTGGATATGAATCTTGCGCAGCGACCGTTCCATGAACACCACGAAGGTCAGCACGACAATCACCATCAGCAATATCCCGACAATCACCAGCGGGCTGATCGCACCGGACCGGCCCTGACTCAGGAATTGTGCCAATGCAGAGGGGATCTCGGCGATGATACCAACGAAAATGATCAGCGAAATACCGTTGCCAATGCCGCGTGCGGTGATCTGTTCACCCAGCCACATCAGAAACATCGTGCCGCCGACAATAGTAATCACGCAGGATGCGCGGAAAAAGAAACCGGGATCAGAGGCCAGACCACCCGCCTCAAGGCTGACCGCAAGACCGTAAGCCTGCGCTGTCGCCAGCACCACGGTACCGTAGCGGGTGTATTGGTTCAGCTTGCGGCGGCCCGCCTCGCCCTCTTTTTTGAGGTTCTTCAGCGGTTCCCACATAGAGCCAAGCAACTGCATCACGATCGACGCGGAAATGTACGGCATGATCCCCAGCGTGAAGATCGCCATCCGCGAAAGCGCGCCACCGGTAAACATCGACAGAATGCCACCGATGCCAGCCTGCGCTTCTTCCATGAATTGCTGCAAGGCGATGCCGTCGATGCCCGGCACGGGGATAAACGTCCCCAGACGGTAAATCATCAACAGGCCAATCGTGAATAGAATACGTTGGCGCAGTTCAGTTGCTTTGCCGAAGGCGCTCCAACTGACGTTGGCTGCCATTTGCTCTGCTGCAGAAGCCATAAGGGTCTCTTTTCATGATAAACGCCGCTGAACGGTTCCCCGATCAGCGGCGTTTGGGAAAAACACGAGAGGACATGTAAGCGACCCTAGGGTCGCTCACAAGGTGTTACTCTGCCGCTGCCGGGGTTGTGACGGTCAATGATCCGCCAGCCTTTGCCACGGCATCCACTGCGCCTTGCGACGCACCGGTGACGCTGATCGTGGCCTTGGATGTGAATTCACCCTTCGCCAGAACGCGGATACCGTCTTTTTTGCGACGCACCAGACCGGATGCAATCAGCGCATCTTCGGTGATGTCGTTCTTGATGTCGATCTTGCCTTCGTCGATGAATTTCTGGATCAGGCCCAGATTGACGACAGAGAAAGCCTTGCGGTTCGGCTTGTTGAAGCCGCGCTTTGGCAGACGCTGGTACAGCGGCATCTGGCCGCCTTCGTAGCCTTTGATCGCTACGCCGGAACGTGATTTCTGACCTTTGATACCACGGCCACCGGTCTTACCCATGCCGGAACCGGCACCACGGCCAATACGCTTTTTGCGCTGGGTGGCGCCTGGGTTGTCGGAAAGTTCATTCAGTTTCATGTCGCTTCTCCTTTTGCCGGAACTGGCCCCCAGCGACGGGAGCGGCCAAACACGGCGTTAAAATCGAGTCGGCCCACAGGTGCCGACTGGTGGCGTATAAACGCGGGGATGGTGCGGGTCAAGGAACCAGACAACGCCACCGCCAAACAAAAAACGCCCCCGGTTTCCCGAGGGCGTTCCTTATGCGGTAAGGTGGATCATGATCCACCCTACAAAAGCCTTACCCGCGCTCTTCGATGATTGTGACGAGGTGGGGAATGCTGTTGACCATGCCGCGCACGGAAGGTGTGTCTTCCAGTTCGCGGGTACGGTTCATTTTGTTCAGGCCCAGACCGATCAGCGTAGCACGCTGTTTTTCGGGGCGACGGATTGGCGAACCAATCTGCTTGACGACGATAGTTTTTGCCATGGTTTAAGCCTCCTCGACGACTTGCGCGGATGTGTCGGATGCGTCTTCCCGCTTGGGCAGGATGTCGGCGACTTTCTTGCCGCGACGCTGAGCCACGTTACGCGGTGACTGCTCTTTTTGCAGGCCGTCCATCGTGGCGCGGATCATGTTATACGGGTTCTGAGAGCCGATCGACTTGGACACGACGTCCTGAACGCCCAGCATTTCGAACACGGCACGCATTGGACCACCGGCGATGATACCGGTACCAGCAGGCGCTGTGCGCATCACAACGCGGCCAGCGCCATGGCGACCTTCGATGTCGTGGTGCAATGTGCGACCGTCGCGCAGTGCGACGCGGATCATCTGGCGTTTTGCCTGTTCAGTCGCCTTGCGGATCGCTTCGGGGACTTCTTTAGCTTTGCCTTTGCCGAAACCGACGCGGCCTTTTTGGTCACCAACAACGACAAGCGCGGCAAAGCCGAAACGCTTACCACCTTTGACGGTCTTGGACACGCGGTTGATGGCGACCAGACGGTCGGCAAACTCGGGTGTTTGTTCTTCACGGTTGCGGCGGTTGCCGCCACGGTTGTTATCACGTTCTGCCATAGGTGGCGTCCTTGTCTTGATGCCCGAGGGCGTTGTCCAATCGCGGTCGAAGCCGGATCATCGAAGCCGGGGCAAGCCCCGGCCTACAGTTTCGTATGGCGGGGCTT
>PUNR01000392.1 GCA_003551805.1 Loktanella sp. | reverse complement strand
TGGCATCTTCAAACCAGTCCCCAATCGCGCCCTCGGTGAATTCCCCACCGCTTTCGCCATGCCCCGAATAGTCGAACCGCAAAAACGCAGTACCACGCTTGCGCGCCCAATCTTCGAGGTAAACCGCCTTGGTTCCGCCCATGTCGGATTTGAACCCGCCAAGGAACACAACCGCAGGGCCAGTTCCGTCCGTCAGGTGATAGGCGATCTTGCGCCCTTGTGGAGTGATGAATGTGTCAGTCATTTTGTACCTGTTCCAGTCCGGTCGCAAGAATGGCCGCACCAAAACACATCACCCCGAAGAGGCCAAGCACCAAGGGCACGCTGAACGATGCAAGCCCCGCGAACACGGCCCCACCCCCGATCAGCACCAGCCCCACGATCGTATTGGACAACGCTGTATAGGCGGTGCGCTGGTCAGGGTCGGCCATATCCACCAGTTGCGTATTGCGCCCTTGCCGCACACCATGATGCGCGATCATTAGGCCAAACAGGGCAACCGGCAACACCAATGGTGCCGCAGTCCATCCCGCCAGATGCAATACCACAGTGGCGACCATCACGCCGCCCCCGCCGCAGCCTGCAAGGATCAGCACAAGGCGCGATGATTTATCCGACAGCCGCCCCCAGACAAACGACGACAAAAGCGATGCCAGCGCCGATGCCAGCACCAGCGCGCCCAGTTCCCCCAATCCGCTGGCACTGTCGAGCAGCACCAGATAGGGCGGCGCAAGTGCCGTGCCGATCAGCAAGGACCGCGTCAGGATGAAGCGGCGCAATTGCGGCTGTTGTCGCAACAGACCGAATGACGCGCGTTTAAGGTCCGTCTCCGCAGGCTCTGATTGTGCTTCGTCCAGCCGGAAAAATACGGCACCCGATGCCAGCCAGCAGGCCGCCGCCAGAAAAATTGCCGCGATGACGATGACATAACGATCCCCGAAACCCGACATCAGCACCAGCGCGAACAGGATCACACCGACAGAGCCCGTCGAACTGGCCAGCCCCATCGCCGTGCCGCGCCGTGAATTGCCGACCGTCTTGCCCAGAACATCCTTGTAACTTGCCGAACAGACCGACCGCGCCACAGCCAGCAGCGCCAGCAGCGCAATAATCAACGCGCCTGCGACAGCACCTTCCTGCGTCAACCCGACAAGCGCGATCCCCGCCGCCGAGGCACCTTGCACGACTGCACCGCCCGCCCAGAAATATTTCCGCAGTTTCGCCCGCGAAATCACCGGCGTGACCAAAAGCTGCGGCATCAGCGCGCCGGCCTCGCGCACAGGCACCAGCAGGCCGACCCAGAACGCCCCTGCCCCCAGATGGGTCAACAGCCAGCTAAGCACCAGTTTGGGGTCGATCAGCCCGTCAGCCAGCTTGCTTGCGCCCAGCGACCAGATATGGCGCAGAAAATTACCCGGCTCCGCCTTTTGTGCGGCATCGGGCATGTCGGGGTCGGGGTCTTTGGTACGGGTCAGACCGTCGAAAATCTTTTGCGTAGCGGTGTTTGACAATCTCTGGCTCCCGCCGGACGCGGGGGTCGGGCTTGTTGTTGGCTGGTATCAGCCGCCAACGTAGACCGCTTTGCGGGGGCGGTAAAAGATTTTCTGGTCGTGTAGGCGGCCCAGTAATTCCTCGCCCGTGCGCTGGTCCTGTTCGATCACACGGATCGATTCCATATGGGCGGGGTTTTCCTCGGACAGGGCCAGCCGCATGCGCGACAATTCACGCCCACGTGCGCGCAAAGCTTCTTCGATCAGGTCAACATCGGCAATGTTCAAATCGAAAGTGCGGTTGTAGCTGGGCATGATCCATCCTTTGGCACGAAGGTTTCGTATCGGAAACTAAGGTCGGTTTTAATCTATGACAGGTCGCAGTCAACGTATATCTGTGCATACAAACGCTGTCGGTGCAGCAATCCGCTTGACGATATGTCCCGCTGGCGGCATCACACCGCGACACATAACCCGCAACCGGGCGTTCCGTGGGCGCCAAACTGACGAGGAGCTTGCCCTATGGCACAGATTTCCCTGACCTTTCCCGATGGCAACAGCCGCCAATATGACGCTGGCGTCACTGCCGCCGACGTCGCCAGCGACATTTCCACATCGCTGCGCAAAAAGGCGATTTCCGCCACCGTGAACGGTGCGCATTACGATCTGCAATGGCCAATCGAAACGGATGCCCAGATCGCCATCAACACGATGAAGGATGACGCGGCAGCACTTGAACTCGTCCGCCACGACCTTGCCCATATCATGGCCCGCGCCGTGCAGGAAATCTGGCCCGATACACAGGTGACAATCGGCCCTGTGATCAAGGATGGCTGGTACTACGATTTCGACCGAAAGGAACCGTTCACGCCCGAAGACCTTGGGTTGATCGAAAAGAAGATGAGGGAAATCATCAACAAACGCGATGATGTCCGCACCGAAATCTGGGACCGCGCGCGTGCCGTGCAATTCTACACCGACAAGGGCGAACCCTATAAGGTCGAATTGATCGAAAGCATCCCCGGCGATGAACCGCTGCGCATGTATTGGCATGGTGACTGGCAGGACTTGTGCCGTGGCCCGCATTTGCAGAACACAGGCCAAGTGCCCGCGGACGCATTCAAACTGATGTCCATCGCCGGTGCCTATTGGCGTGGCGACAGCAAACGCGCGATGTTACAACGCATCTACGGCACGGCCTTTACCAACAAGGAAGGGTTGAAAGACCACCTGCACCGCCTGGAAGAGGCCGCCAAACGCGACCACCGCAAGCTGGGCCGCGAAATGAACCTGTTCCACATGCAGGAAGAAGCCCCCGGTCAAGTGTTCTGGCACCCCAACGGCTGGACGATCTATACCGAATTGCAGGACTACATGCGCCGCCGCCAGCGCGCAGGCGGCTATGTCGAGGTGAACACACCCCAAGTCGTGGACCGCAAGCTGTGGGAAGCGTCGGGTCACTGGGACAAGTATCAGGAAAACATGTTCATCGTCGAAGTGGACGAGGAACATGCCCGCGAAAAAGCGGTCAATGCGCTCAAACCGATGAACTGCCCCTGCCATGTACAGATCTTCAATCAAGGCCTGAAGTCCTATCGCGACCTCCCGCTGCGGATGGCCGAATTCGGGTCCTGCGCACGCTATGAACCCTCGGGAGCGCTGCATGGCATCATGCGGGTGCGCGGTTTTACGCAGGATGACGGGCATATCTTCTGCACCGAAGACCAGATCGAACCCGAAACAGCGCGTTTCATCGCGTTTTTGTCAAAGGTCTATGCCGATCTGGGCTTCCACGACTGGACGATCAAACTGTCCACCCGCCCCGAACAACGCATCGGGTCGGACGAGACTTGGGACATGATGGAAAAGGCATTGGGCGACGCTTGCCGTGCTGCGGGCTATGAATACGAAGTGCTGGAAGGCGAAGGCGCGTTCTACGGGCCAAAGCTCGAATTCACCCTCACCGACGCTATCGGGCGCAACTGGCAATGCGGCACCTTGCAGGTGGACGCGAACTTGCCCGACCGGCTGGACGCGGAATATATCGGGACGGAT
>PUNR01000267.1 GCA_003551805.1 Loktanella sp. | reverse complement strand
TATGCACCCGTTGGTGTGCTGACCAGCACCGGTGCGCTTGCCTTGGCGCTGGATGATGCAGACGCGGCAGAATTTACACGCTACGACACGTTTTTCACCATCTCCAGCCCGTCACGCATCATCACCATGACTGCCGGAGACTTCACGACATCAGGGTTGGCCTGGACCCGTCCTGTACGCCTTGGCGGGCTTCAGATCAGGCGTGATTTTTCACTGCGCAATGATGTGGTGACGAGTCCCTTGCTTTCTTTTTCAGGCGCGGCAGCGGTTCCTTCCAGCATTGATGTCTATGTGGACAATATCCGCGCCTATTCGGGTGCCGTTCCAGCCGGACCTTTCAACCTGTCGGATGTGCCGATGATCACATCGGGGGGTGAAGCGGTTTTCGTTTTGCGGGACGAAGGCGGCAACGAACAAACCTCCACGGTTGCATTTTTTGCCACGCAAGACCTTCTGTCGGCGGGGACCTTTGACTTTGCGTTTGCAGTCGGGAAACCGAGGACCGGTTATGGCGGGCCAACCACTTCGTATGCGACGGCTACGGCACGTAGCGTGAGTTTGCGCTATGGCCTGTCCGACAGGCTGACACTGGGCGCGCATGCCGAGGCCGTTAATGACCTGCGCATGGGTGGGTTCGGGATTGATGTCGCTTTGTTCAACCGCGCCGAACTGACCTTGGCGGGCGGTGCGAGCGTGAACGGAGCCGCGCAGGGCCAGTTATTTTTTGGCGCTCTGCGCACAGAGGTCGCGGGTGTCGGCCTGCGTTTCAGCACAAGGCGCACGTTTGGAAACTTTCAGGACTTGGCTTCGGACGGAATGCGCAGTTTGGCCGATGACAGTGAAGCGGTTATCAATCCTTCGACAGCGAGTACCGCACGGGATGCCCTATCGCTGACCTTTCCGGTGGTAGGCAATGACGGAACCATGGGCGTCACCCTTGTCCATGTCGAACGGGCCGGTCTGACCAGCACTATATTGTCCATGTCATATGCCCAGCCCTTGCCTTGGGCTGCGGCCTCGTTCCGGATCAATGGGTTTCATGATTTGGCCAGCGACGGTAGCACCAGTGTCTCGGTTGGCCTGTCGATGCCTTTGGGACCCAAAGGTTATGCTAGCGCCAATCTGCGGCAGGATCGCAATGGCCAGATGAACACCAGTGCCAGCCTGTCGCGCATGGCAGATCGCAGTGCGGGCAGCTACGGCTATCGGGCTGACCTGTCCGAGCAGTCCCGCGCCCTTGCCGCGACCTACCAAACGGCACATGGCCGCGCCGATCTAGGCTTGCGTGACACCGGGCAAGGCACCCGCGCAAGTGCCACGTTTGAGGGCGCCTTGGTGCTTTCAGGCGGTGGTCTGTTTGCTGGCAACCGGATCACCGACAGCTTTGCCATCGTCGATGTCGGCGTGCCCGAAATACCCGTCAGCCTCAACAACCGCGAAGTGGCGCGCACCGGTGCGTCCGGCAAGACCTTGCTATCAGACCTGCAATCCTACCGGATTAACAGGGTTTCCGTGGACCCGCTTGCGCTACCCCTTGATTCCTACCTCGACGCAACGGCCATGAATGTCGTTCCGGCGCGGCGCGCAGGCGTGATGGTCAACCTGCGCGGCAAAAGCGGGACAGCGGCCCTTGTGGTGATACGCGACACGGCGGGCGATTTTCTGACACCGGGCACGATGATCCGGCTAACCGGAACCCAACAGGATTTCGCCGTGGGCTATGACGGTGAAGTCTGGATCGAAGGTCTGGGCGCGCGCAACCGGATCACTGCGCAAACCGGTGGCACTACATGTCAGGCCGAATTCACCTTTGCCGCGCAACAAGGCGCGCAGGTCTATATTGAGGGTGTAGAATGCAGATGATGACACATTCATGGGTTTTAGCGGCAGTTTTTCTTGGCATTGCCATCCTCCCGTCAACCGCAAAGGCGGACCTGGTTTGTAATGCTGCAATCGCGTCGCTGGATTTCGGCACGATTTCTGTTCGTGATGGAGTGTCACCTCAGACCAGCGGGCCGGTGACCATTTCCTGCTCTGGCGGTATTGCCGGAGCGACGGCGCGGGCATGTCTGAGCATCGGGTCGGGTAGCGGTGGCAGCGGGGCGGGACAGACCCCCCGGTTTATGACAGGCGATCAGACTGCGCAGCTTGCATACGAGCTCAGCAGTCAGAACACACTGTCGCTAGGTGGGCCTATTTGGGAGGATGTTGAACTTGCGGTATCGATGAACGCAGCTGGAGAAGGAACAGCAGACACGACCTTATACGCAGAGGTGACGGCAATCGGGACGCAGGTCACGGTCGGAGATTACATCTCTCGCTTTGGCGCAGGTTTGGATGTGGCCTTGTCTTTCGGCAACATCACTTGCGACCAGTCAGGCGCTGCCAGCGGATTTATCGTTGAAGCAAGGGTCGAAGCAAGTTGCACGGTCAGCGTTTCCAATATGGATTTTGGCGTCATTGATGCGGCAGTCATTGCACCTGTGGACCAGACCGCGACCGTTACGGTGTCTTGCACCAATCAGGCGGACTATACTGTGGGGCTTGATCAAGGTACCCATTCCGGTGTGGCCTCGGGTTTATCTGCCAGAAACATGGCCAACGGTGCGCAACTGCTTGCTTACAACCTTTATCAGGACGCAGCGCGCACCATAACTTGGGGCCTTGCTCCTGGGGCTGCGGGTTTGGGGACAGGCAGCAATCAAGCCATAACGGTCTTTGGTCGCATCCTTCCCCATCAACAAGCGTTGGCAGGCACATACACAGACAGCGTCGTAGTCGTCGTTACCTATTAAGCGCGTATACACGCAAGCCCCGCAGCGTTTTTCAAAGTAGTGGCGCCTACGTCACGAATTTGCCTCATAATGCTTACCTGCATTCCTGAAAAAGGATTGCGCCATGAAAACTTAGAATCAAACACCAAATAGCGCTAAAAGGAATGTCCGCTTTTTCGTTGTGCGCCGATGGATTTGCGTCTGCAGCAAATGCACACTTTTCGCCCCTCAGGATGGTGACCGAATAGTCGCCGGTCTCGGCCCAGTGCGGTCACTACCCAATATCAATGATGCCGCGTTGCAGCTTTTGCTTTTCTGCCGTTCGTGCATCTTGCAGTATTTCCAACGGGCGAATGGCGGCAGGGCGGACTGCGCGTTAATTCGTGAGTTTTTCGACGCCACTTCGTGCGTGGTCTTGCTGTGTATGACAGCGGGTAGTCTGCCACGTAGTAGCCATCTGTGACCCTGTGCAGCAGAAGCTCACGTCGTTGGTGAAAGGGCTCTGGGGAATAAGACGGAGGTGGCAGCCGAACGAGTCCGATACTCTAACAACATCTTACGCGGTTTCCAGCGAGGAAGTCCCGATGCGGGCCAAGCTTGCCGTTCCCTATCTAAAATCTCGTCTGCCAAATCTCGGACGTGTTGGGTAAATGTAGCCAACATTCGCGGCCTTGAAGGTTGCTTGAGAAATGCCAACGCAAAGCTGTGCTGGGGTACGTTTGAAAAGGGGTAGCAAACCAGCTTGTCGTCCGCCGCCCCCCGTGCGATCAGTTGACCG
>PUNR01000374.1 GCA_003551805.1 Loktanella sp. | reverse complement strand
TCCCTGTAGCCGACCCCAACGGGGACAAGGTTTTTGATGTCGGTGTACGTTCGAACCAGAAATCCATGACCGTTTTCTGAGCCCCAGAAAGTGGAGGATTGCAAATCCATCCAGATGTTTAGGAGCGCAAGCCCTTCGAAAGCGGGCGGAATTTCTGGTAACTCATCAATACGAATTTGCAGTACAGGATGCATATTTTTTCCCGACCGGTTGCAAACAGGAACATCCTCATTTTGCGCACCAAGAAAATTCCCACCCCACCAGCTTGAAGCCCTGTTTTCCTTCTGGGGCTTGCTCCCGCCGATCTCCCCTAGAATTGCTGTTTTCGCAAGCTCATCTAGTCGATTCAACGCCGTTTGCATCTCCCGCTGTGTGGGTTCAACTGCTCCCATGACTTGAGGTGAGGAAACTGGTCGGGAAAACTGTAATTTTATCCAATCGAGAAACTGCATGTCATCGTCTTCTTTGGGTTGCTGCAACGAAGATATCCGAGAAGGCTGTGACTCGATAGTTGCCACTTGCGCAGCCGCAGCGAAAGCCCGCTTCGTCCCACAAACCGGACCTCTCCCACGTTTATCTCAAACACCCCAAACGCAAAAGGCCGCCCCATCACAGGGCGGCCTTTGCTTATTTCTGTCGCAGCAAACCTTATGCAGGCATCGCTGCTTTCGCCTGACCAACGATTGTCGCGAACGCTTCTGGTTCGTTCACGGCCAGATCGGCCAGAACCTTGCGGTCGACTTCGATGCCGGCCAGGGCCAGACCGTTGATGAACTTGGAGTAGTTCAGTGTTTCGTCGATCGAACGCACACCGGCGTTGATCCGCTGGATCCACAAAGCGCGGAAGTTGCGCTTGCGGTTGTGCCGGTCGCGGGTGGCATATTGGTTGGCTTTGTCGACGGCCTGCTTGGCGACCTTGAAGGTCTTGGACCGGCGATCATAATAACCTTTTGCCGCATCAAGAACCTTCTTGTGACGACGATGTGTAACTGTTCCGCCTTTAACGCGCATATCTCAAATCCCTCTAATTAACGTGCGTAAGGCATCATCGGTTTGATGATACCCTCGTCTTGCTTGCTCAGCGTCGTGGTGCCACGCGCGTTGCGGAGGAATTTGTTGCTGCGTTTGATCATGCCGTGACGCTTTCCGGCCTGACCAGCCAGAATGCGGCCAGTGGCCGTCACTTTGAACCGCTTTTTGCAGCTCGATTTCGTTTTCATTTTCGGCATTTCCGTCTCCTTCATAGGTCGGTCGGACGCGCGACTCGGCATGCCACATAGGCCGGACGCGCGGGTGAGAAGCGCCGTATAGGGCGCATCCCCCAACAGCGCAAGCAGATTTAGGTGACGATCCTTGCGACAACCCCAAAGATCGCGTCCATGATATGGTCCGGTGTGTAGAGGCCCGGATTGTTCACGACGGCATAGGCCATAGCACCCCCGCCAGCCACAAACAGCAGCAAGGCCAGATAGGGTCGCCGCTGTTCGGCATACGCGCTGAAGAACGCAGGTATACCCAGAACAACGCCGACCAGCCCGATCACGAAGGCCGTGTCATAATCCACATGAAACCTCTTTTGGTGAAAAGGTTACTCTGCCTCTGATGCGTAAATCAATCGTTCCTCGCAAGGTGCCACGCGCAGGATATTTGTCGTGCCGGGCGTGTTGAAAGGCACACCGGCGGTGACGACGACCATGTCTTCCTTGGTGGCCATCCCCTGCGCAATCGCGGCGCGCACGGCGGCGATCACGGCATCCTTGAAGCGGTTCACATCGCCGGTCACGACGCAATTGGTCCCCCACGACAGGCAAAGCCGCCGCGCGGTGCCGATAAAGCTGGTCAGCGCGATGATCGGCACGCGGGGCCGTTCGCGCGCGACCAAAAGCGCGGTTGTGCCCGATTGCGAGAAACAGCAGATCGCCTTGATGTCGGTCGTTTCCGCGATTTCACGCGCGGCGGCGACGATCCCATCGGCGACAGATTTGCGCACAGCGCGGCGGGATGCTTCGATGATTTCGGTGTAGGTGGGGTCGGATTCAACCTCGGCTGCGACATTGCTCATCGTCTGGACGGCTTCGATCGGGTAGGAACCGGCGGCGGATTCTGCCGACAGCATGATCGCATCGGCACCTTCGTAGATGGCTGTCGCCACGTCGGAAACTTCGGCGCGGGTCGGCATCGGGCTTTCGATCATGGATTCGAGCATCTGTGTCGCCACGATCACAGGCTTGGCCGCGGCGCGACATTTGCGCACCAGTTGTTTCTGGATCGGTGGCACGTTTTGCACCGGCAGTTCGACGCCCAGATCGCCACGCGCGACCATGATGCCATCGCTGACGGCCAGAATTTCGTCGAAATTCTTGACCGCGGCGGGTTTTTCGATCTTGGACAGGATCGCGGCACGGCCTTTGGCCAGCGCACGCGCCTCGTCCACATCGGCGGGGCGCTGCACGAACGACAGCGCGAGCCAGTCAACGCCCAGTTCGCAGACAAATTCCAGATCCTTGCGGTCTTTATCCGAAAGCGCGGCCAGCGGCAGCACGACATCGGGCACGTTCACGCCTTTGCGGTTGGAGATGGTGCCGCCCACGATGACTTCGCAATCGGCAAAGGTCGCGCCGCAATCTTTTACCCGCAGTTTGATCTTGCCGTCATTGACCAGCAGGTGCGCACCGGGTTCGAGCGCGTCGAAAATTTCCTTGTGCGGCAGGCAGACGCGGTTCACGTCGCCTTCTGCTTTGTCCAGATCAAGGCGGAAGGACGCACCAGGCACCAGTTCTTCTTCACCATTGGCAAAGACGCCGACGCGCAGTTTTGGCCCCTGAAGGTCGGCCAGAATGGCGATCGGGCTATCAAGGTCTTTTTCCACCTGCCGGATGATCGCATGCCGCGCGCGGATTTCTTCATGATCGCCATGCGACATGTTGAGGCGGAACACATCGGCGCCAGCCTCGTGCAAGGCGCGGATCATCTGATAATCGTTTGATGCAGGGCCAAGCGTGGCGACGATCTTTACATTGCGGTGGCGTTTCATCTTCATTCCCTCTGGTCAGTGCCGTTAGCGGTAACGGTCGGCTTTCTGCCCTTATTGCGCAATTCCATTCCCAGAACAACTAGCCTAAATGCAGTGACATGAGAATGACAGATCCCGCTTACACGATTGAGGGTGCCGAAAGGCCCGGTCGCTGGCTGATGACCTGCGATCACGCGACCAATCATGTGCCGGATTGGGTGGCGGGCGGTGATCTTGGCCTGCCTGCCGCCGATATGACGCGCCACATCGCCTATGACATCGGCGCGGCGGGGGTAACGCGGCATCTGGCGGCATTGCTGGACAGTCCCGCGATCCTGTCGGGGTTTTCGCGGTTGGTGATTGATCCCAACAGGGGCGAGGATGATCCGACCCTGCTGATGCGGCTTTATGACGGCACGATTATTCCGGCCAATCGCCATGCGGGGCCAGCAGAACTGGCCGAAAGGCTGGACCGGCTGTACCGCCCCTATCATGATGCCTATGCCGCGCTGGCCGCGGGGATGACGGCACCTGTCATCTGT